>JAYRNN010000312.1:0-2408 GCA_041912175.1 Anaerolineales bacterium
CCATCGATACCCTGAGCTTGGCTTTCAAGAATACCAGACCGCGGCCACAATTCAAAAGGTGTTAACGGGCCTGGGCATCGAAAGCCGGAGCGGTGTTGCCAAGACTGGCGTCATCGGTCAAATTTTTGGAGCTGATGGGCCACAGGTAGCTCTGCGAGCCGATATGGATGCACTACCAATCCAAGAGACCAACGGGACAGATTTCGACAGCACCCGCCCAGGAATTATGCACGCCTGTGGTCATGATGCACATACCGCCATGCTCTTGGGGGCAGCAACGATTTTGAAAGACCTGTCAGATAAGCAGTTGCTTCCAGGCAACGTGCGCTTGATCTTCCAACCCAGTGAAGAATGGCAAGATGACGAAGGAAAATCTGGCGGAATGCGCATGGTCGAAGAAGGCGCATTAGAAGACGTCCAGGCTGTGTTTGGGTTACATATCGATCCGGCTAACCCTGTAGGAGTAGTATGTACGCGCCCTGGCCCAATGATGGCTGCCGCCGACACATTTAAAATCACCATTCATGGCGCAGGCGGTCATGCCGCTCGACCTCACGAGACTGTAGACACGATCGCTCTGGCTGGCCTGGTGATCAATACAATCCACCACCTTATCAGCCGGCGTCTGGATCCACTTGAGGCTGGCGTGGTAACCATTGGCACCATTCATGCTGGAGTAGCTGACAATATTATTCCAGCCGAGGTAAAGATGACGGGAACACTGCGCTCATTCACGCCAGAGGCTCGTCAGACTTTATTCGATGAACTGCCAAAAGCCTGCAAAATTGTCGAACCGTTAGGTGGAACTGTGGATATCGAAATCATCCCAGGGTATCCACCCACGATCAATGACGAACAAGCCACGAACATTATGAATTCTGCTGCTCAAGGCATTGTTGGTGTAACAAATGTGTTCGAAGCGCCAATGTATATGGGATCTGAAGATTTCTCCTTTCTGGCGCAAACGACGCCCGGCTGCTTTCTATCTCTAGGCACACATGACCCGGCATGGGGCGATGATTATTGCCAGCTTCACCAACCAAACACCCGTATAACTGAAGCAGCCCTGCCTATTGGTGCGGCCATTCTCGCTGCAACAGCTTTGGAATGGATGATCCATAATCGCTGAAACATTCCCGATGTCATCCACCTGGCGTCAATTTCTCCAGCGCTGTGTTTCACAACCAGGTGTGACACGCTTTTTTGCGGGATTTATCGCTTCAATAGATCGCCCTATACTTCAAATTTCTAACGGCCGTTTCTCACCCACCGGATATTTAGCCGGTTGGCCAATCGTATACTTGGAGACGATCGGAGCAAAAAGCGGGCAGAAGAGACACACCCCATTGATAGGTATCCTCGATGGTCAGAAAATTGTTTTAATTGCATCTAACTTTGGAAAGAGCAAAAACCCTGGCTGGTATCACAATTTGAAAGCCTACCCGCAGGCCAGGATCACTTTCCGCGGGAGTACCGGTTCGTACATCGCGCATGAAGCAACCCGGGTTGAGCTTGAACAGTATTGGGAATTATCACTAACAACCTTTACAGGCTACCAGTTGTATCAAGAGCGTGCTCAACGACAAATACCGATCATGGTTCTCGAACCGATGTAAAAATAATTAAGGAAGTCTGGACATGGAATATAAAACCCTGGACTTAGAAAAACTGCTACGCATTCCGGCAGTAGATTCAGAGCACGGCTTCGACATTTCACCGGATGGCGGGGAAATTGCATTCTCATCCAACCCAACCGGCCAATGGGAAATTTATCTCGTCAGGCTCGATGGCAGCTCCCTCGTCCGGCAGCTTACCCATGGACCCGGCGGAAAGTTCTCACCAAGTTATTCCCCAGATCGCCAAAGCCTGCTTTACCTGCTCGATCTAGATGGTGGAGAAGTCTTCGACATCATCCGATATGACTTCTTCACGAACGGGAGCCAAAACCTGACCCCTGAGACAGCCTTTTCAATTCAATCCGGGGCGCGCTGGTCGCCTGATGGCAGCCAGATCGCCTTTCAATCAGACCTTAATGGCGTCTTTGATACCTATGTAATGCCTGCGCAAGGTGGGAAGGCCCGGAAAATCCTTCAGACCGGGACGCCCCACGAAAGTATACGCTGGTCTCCCAATGGTAAAAACATTGCGATTGGTATGCTGAGCGATGCTCAAAATCAAGCCATTTACATTGTCACTCCGGACGGAATTGACGCACAACCGCTCTGCCTGGACGGCAAAATCCTTAATGCACGCGATGCCTGTTGGTCGCCGGATGGCTGCCAGCTCGTTGTCTCAGCCGAACGCAGCGGATCCTACCAAATCGCCATTTATACGTTAATAAATCAGGCATTTGCCTGGTTGCCATTCGAACCAGGCGACCTGGGGAAACCGGATTGGTCGCCCGATGG
>JAYRNN010000313.1:0-2237 GCA_041912175.1 Anaerolineales bacterium
AAAAAATTATTCAGGAAGAGCGCGATAAGCAACATCATCTTCTGGCCAATGACTTGGAAAAAATTCTTTATGGTCGACGCAGCTCTTCTGAGCAAGCAAAGCGTTTTGTATTTTCAAAATTGCCTGAAGATAAAGAACGCGGCTTGGCTCTATTGCAGATAAAGGAGCCCTTACGCAGAATTGATGATGTGATTTTGTCTGATGAAAACCGTTCTCTGCTTGACGAAATCCTAGAAGAGCACCATCGTGTAGAAATTCTTAAATCACATGGTTTATTTCCTGCTGACAGACTACTTTTCTGCGGCCCACCCGGATGCGGGAAAACGCTATCGGCAGAAATTGTTGCTGGAGAATTAGGCTTGCCTTTGGCAATTGTCCGGATTGATAGTGTTGTATCCTCCTATCTAGGCGAAACGGCGGCAAACCTGCGTAAAGTATTCGATTTTATAACAGCCATCCCTATGGTGGTGTTATTCGACGAATTTGATGCCTTGGCAAAAGACCGTGCCGACAGTGCTGAGCATGGTGAATTAAAACGCGTCGTTAATGCTTTTTTGCAAATGTTGGATGCTTATGAAGGTAAAAGTTTATTAATCGCAGCCACTAATCATGAAGGTATTTTGGATTCCGCGATTTGGCGACGTTTTGATGAAGTGTTAGTGTTTGAAGCGCCTAATTCAGAACAGATGAAGCGCTTACTTACTATCAAGCTTAGAGGTGTGCGTAGGGAATTCGAAATCGACAACAGCAAAATTTCTAGCTTATTCAAAGGAATGTCTCACGCCGATGTTGAACGTGTTTTGCGCCGGGCAATTAAAGAAAAGGTTTTATCAGGTAAAGAGTTTTTGACCGAACGGCACATTCAGTCTGCTATTCGCCGGGAAGATGCAAGAAGGAATCGGGTTTCTAAACAGGAATAGATCTTCATGACATCTAATTATCCACATTTACCACTGCAACGTGAGGAACCAATCACCGAGAAGAGATCAAGTACATTTCCACCACCCAAAGTACCATCCGACCCAGCAGCGCATGCTAAAGCCCTGGGTTTGCGACTGCAAGAAACTGTTCAACAAACGGATATGGATATTGGCGGTTTTGATGACCGCAGATTGTTTCGTTTCAAAGTAAGTAAAGGCTTCAATCCCGACGACTTAAGAAAAATATCTGGTGAAATCGAATTCGTCAGTCAAGAGGCAGACGAAGTTGTGGTCGCTTTTGTTAGCCAATCAGCGTTGCAATCGTTCGAAGCGAGACTGGCGTCAATAGCTCATGGGGAAAGTGTTACCAACAAGCAAGTCTATTATGCTTTACAAGGCATGAGTGGATGGACGCCGGACGATAGAACCGGTTGGTCATTAAAACAGGAAAGGTTTCCTCAAACGGATACATTCTATCTCGATCTTGAACTGTGGCCCATTGAAGACAACACCAGAGAGCGTCAACTACTTTGTAGTAAGTTCGAAGCATGGCTTAAAGAAAATGGCATTGAGTCTTCTGATAGCGTCAAACAATCCGGGCTAACCATTTATCGCGTGCGTTGTAATCGCACGCAAGCCGAACAGCTATTGCACCACCGTGATATACGCATTGTTGATCTACCGCCACGTTTTGGCCTAAATGTAAAGCATCTCGGCCTAGATATTCAGCAACTCCCAATACCTCCTTCACCATTACCCAATGCACCTGGTGTTGTGGTTTTGGATAGCGGAATTGCAGCCGGACATCCTTTGCTGAGTAGTTCCGTGGGCGATTCACAAAGCTTCCTGCCTGGTCATATCGAAGCAGACGAGAGTGGACATGGCACGCATGTCGCTGGCATCGCCCTGTATGGCGACTTGGAAAAATCAATAGATGCCGGTTCATTTATTCCAGAATTGCGTCTTTTTAGCGGGCGAATCCTAAATAGAGATAATGAAAATGATGGACTGGTTGAAAACCATATTGATGCTGCCGTTCGCTATTTTGTTGACGAATACAATTGTCGTGTTTTCAATCTTTCTTTCGGTGATAGCCGTAAACCTTATTTAGGCGGACATGTACGCGGCTTGGCATATACCTTGGACAGACTGTCGCGTGAATTAAGCGTTTTATTCATTGTTTCAGCCGGTAATGTTCTGCCTAGTCACTTGGATGGGCTAGCTTGGCGACAGGATTATCCCCAATATTTATTAAACGATGAATGGGCGATTATTGATCCGGCCACAGCCTTGAATGTATTAACCATCGGCAGTTTA
>JAYRNN010000314.1:0-4229 GCA_041912175.1 Anaerolineales bacterium
ACCCCGATATCGACATCGTCTACAACGGTGTCCCTTACGCAGATTACTGGGATAAACTGACTACGGAAATCGTCGCCGGCAACGAAGCATGCTTGATCGAACTGCAGTCCGGCGCTCAGCGCTATGGCACCTATGCAGCCCTGCGCGAAGGCGAGACCGGCGCTTTTGTCAACTTGGATCAATATATCAAGGGTACCGATCTCGAAACGAAACTTGTCGATCAAAAATCACTGGTATATAACGGGCATTATATCGGTCTGGCCGATTATGCCTGGGGGGCGCGCGCGATATATTACCGCAAGTCACTGCTCGCAGCTGCCGGCATTGACCCAGCAACCATCAAAACCCAGGAGGATTTCCTGAAAGCGGCTATCGCCCTTACCAAACCAGCCGAAGGCGATAAGCCCGCCCAATATGGTTTCGGAGCAGTGCTTTCGACGCACCCATTTGTCTGGGACGAGATGAAGACCTTCATCGCCCGCCCCATCGGCGGCATGTATACTACCAACAATGCGGCTCCGTTCACCCCCGAAAACGTGATGATCGACTCGCCACAAATGAAGTGGGCCTGGCAGTGGTGGCAGGATATGATCCTTAAGCATAAGGTGACCCCGCCCGGATCCTACGATAAAGCCGATGAACGTGAGCTCTTCTGGAACGGCACTGTGGCCATGAGCATCGATGGGCCGTGGTTTGTAGGTATGACCCGCGAAAAAGACCCCGCGCTCCTGGCTGACCTGGGTGTATTTGCATCGCCTAAGATCGATTACGAAGGAAAGCTTTACCCCTTCCACGGCGAAACCTATGGCATTACGCACCTGATTTCAAGCAAATGCGAAAACCCTGAAGCAGCCTGGAAATTCATGGAATTCCTACTGACACCCGAAGCGCAAAAGCTGATCTCCGGTAGTGGTATGATCCCCTCTAACACGGACTTCTCGCTCAGTGATGAATACAAAGCCGCGGAACCGCTCAATGTCGAATTGACTGCTTTAGTCAAAGAGAATTACTTCTTCCCCGCTGCTTTGGATCCCAGCATCCCCGAGCTTGGCGAAATGGAACGGATCATGATCGAGGCAGCCCAGGAAGCTTTCATTACCGGTGCGGATGTCAACGTCGTTCTTGACGACGCAGCCGCAAAAATTCGCGATATCCTGGCCAAATAATTTTGCTCAAACCGGTCGGTTGTCGAGTGAAAACGACCTAAGATCAAGGGAGTCAGGGCTTAACCAATATCCTTATGCGAACGAGAATGGTTAAGTCCTGACTCCGTAAAAAAATCCAAGATGAAAACGAAGGAGGGTACGTTGACTTCCAAATCTGATGCTCTCAGCCGCCGCAGCCGCATTAACCGTATCCTGACCCCCTATTGGTTTGTCCTGCCGGTTGCGGTGGTGATTTTACTGGTGATTGCCTATCCAGTGGTAAACAATATATCGATGAGTTTTTTTCAAAATTACCTAGCCAGGCCTACACAGCATGCCTTTATCTGGTTTGAAAATTACAAGGAATTATTCGAAGATCGCATTTTCTGGCGTTCTACTCGCATTACTGGGATTTATATCGTTGTCTCTGTGGCGATGCGTTTTCTTCTTGGGTTGGGCGTCGCAATATTACTCAATGAAAAAGTCAAATTTCGCGGATTGTTCCGCGCCTTGATCATCATCCCCTGGGCTATCCCGG
Organism: Anaerolineales bacterium; assembly: GCA_041912175.1. Classification (GTDB taxonomy): domain Bacteria; phylum Chloroflexota; class Anaerolineae; order Anaerolineales; family UBA4823; genus CAZAGA01. The sequence goes on from JAYRNN010000314.1 coordinate 1,684, forward strand.
ATATTGTCGCTGGCTTGGTGTGGATCCAGATGTACGATTACCAGTACGGTATTTTCAACTATTACTTGATGCATCTTGGTTTGATTTCTGAGCCGTTGAAATGGCTTTCCTCGACCACCTTGGCTTTGCCGGCAGCCATTGTGCTCAACATTTGGAAAGGCTTTCCCTGGGTGGCTATAATGATTTTGGCCGGCCTTCAATCCATTCCAGAGGATCTTTATGAAGCAGCCTCGATGGACGGCGCCAACACCTGGCAAAGGTTTATGAATGTTACTGTACCATCGTTAAGGCCTGTTTTTACCGGCGTTTTCTTGCTCTTGGTTATCTGGACCATCAAGGATTTTGCCATTGTTTACATCCTCAATAAAGGCGGTCCGGCGCACGCCACAGAGGTGTTGACAATTTTTATCTACCAAAAAGCATTCACCGATTTACGCATGGGTCAAGCAGCGGCGGGCGGAACCTTGCTGTTATTGGTTTCGATGATTTTCACCATCACTTACCTCAAAGTGGTCAACAAAGGGGAGGCAATATAATGCAAACCCAGCGTACCCACAAATTCATCAAAACCGTTGTCACCTACATCTTGCTGATCCTGGCGACACTTGTATCCATACTTCCCTTCATCTGGATGCTCTCAACTGCATTCAAGCAAAACAGTGAAATCTTCACCTACCCCCCGGTCTGGATCCCGCGCAACCCGACGGCTAAAGGATTTTTGGATTTGTTTTCCATGCCCATGTTCGGCAAAACCCTTTTCTGGACGTTTGCCAAAAACAGTCTTTTTGTCGCTATGGCCACTTCAGTGGTTACGGTTGTGATGGCAGCGCTTGGTGCATATGGCCTCTCCCGATTCCGCTTTAACGGAGCCACCGTTCTCGTATATGTCATCCTGCTCTCCCAGATGTTGCCCGGCGCCTTGTTGCTCATCCCGCTCTACATGATGATCAATAAGCTTGGTCTGATCGATAGCCACTGGTCACTGGTTATCGCCTACATCTCCTTCACCTTGCCGTACTGCACTTACCTGCTTAAGAGCTATATCGACGCTATTCCTGATTCTATCGATGAAGCCGCACTGGTGGATGGTTGTAATCGATTTTCGGCATTATGGTATGTCGTTTTTCCGGTCGCAGCCCCGGGTATTGTGGTGACCTTTATTATGGCCTTCATCATGAGTTGGAATGAATATATGTTTGCCTTGACATTCATCAGCTCAAACAACAAATGGACGTTGCCGGTCGCGTTAGGCAGTTTCCGCGGCCAATACCTGGTGGATTGGGGTTACTTATTCGCCGGCGCTGTCCTCCTAACAGTACCGGTACTGATCTTATTCCTGTTTTTCCAGCGCTGGTTGATTACGGGCCTTTCGGCAGGTTCGGTTAAAGGTTAGTGCAAAATTCATAGCAAACATTCGTTATCTGAACATAAGGAAAAAAATGAAAAATCCTCTTGCTGGTCAATTTACCTATCACGAGATCATGAGCCAGGGAGAAACCTGGAAGAAAACCCTGGCAGGAGCACCGGCGCAAATGGCCCAAATCCAGGATTGGCTAAAAAAGGCGCATGAAGAAGTCGTCTTTACCGGCTGCGGCTCAACCCATTACCTGGCGCTCTCAGCGGCAAAAATCTGGACTACGCTCACCGGCAAAGCAGCCAGGGGTTTACCTGCTTCTGAATTGTGGTATTACCCAACCAGCGCCTACAGCGAATATAAACCATTGCTAATTGCCGTATCGCGTTCCGGTGAAACAACAGAGACCATCCAGGCGATCCGCGCCTATCAGCAGCGCTACCAGGAGGATTGGCTGTCGATCGGCTGTTATGCAGAATCAACGATGAGCCGGGAAGCGCCGCTGACCTTGCTCACCGCCGGCGCAGAAGAAGACAGCGTCGCACAGACACGCTCGTTCTCCAGCATGTACGTATTGACACAGTACCTTGCAGGGATCGCCGCAGGCAGTCAACCATATTGTGAAGCTCTGCTCCGCACAGCCGATCGGTTTGATAGATTGACTGCCGCTTCTGAAAACCTGGCAAAGGAAATCGGCGGCGACAAGCGCTACGATCATTTTGTCTTCCTGGGTTCCGGTATCCAATATGGCTTAGCTAGTGAAGCCATGTTAAAGATGAAAGAAATGTCTACATCCGTATCTGAGGTATTTCATTTCATGGAATTTCGTCACGGACCGATGTCGATGATCACAGATCGCTCGTTAGTGATCGGTTTGATGAGCGATTCGCGCCGATATGAAGAAAACCGGGTTTTGCAAGATATGAAAAAACTCGGTGCAACCACTCTGGCGCTGGCCGAAGATGGCAAAGAAGTTACTACCGATTATTTCGTTGAGCTAGCTTCAGGTGTGGATGAACTCGCCCGCGGCGCGCTCTTCCTGCCAATCCTGCAGTTGCTGGCTTTCTATCATTCCCTGGACAAAGGTTTAAATCCCGATCAGCCCACCAACCTGAGCACTGTGGTCTTCCTATGAGGCATCCATGACGATCGAACAAGGCTGGATAGGCGTCGATATCGGTGGCACCAATAC
>JAYRNN010000315.1:0-10268 GCA_041912175.1 Anaerolineales bacterium
CCTCGGATAGGATTTCCTCCAAGGTAACCAGGGGCGTCGCCGGGTTTAATGTCACCCCGGCTTTTGCACCCTCGGACTTGATCTGCTGGATCGTGCGGTGGAGATGGGGACAGGTTTCAACATGCACCGTCAACAGCCCGGCCCCGGCGTGGACGAATTCCGGGATCATGCGTTCCGGCTTTTCGATCATCAGGTGCACATCCATCATCACCTCGGCTGCCTGGCAGATCGGTTTTAGAGCAGCGATCACCGGTGGGCCGATGGTGAGATTGGGCACAAAATGGCCATCCATAACATCCACATGGATATAATCTGCGCCGGCAGCAATCGCTTCCTGGACCTGCTCTCCCAGGCGGGCAAAATTAGCCGAGAGGATCGATGGAGCAATCTTTATTTTCACGATTTCCGCTCCAATATCTGGATGCCATTCACCCCAGCGACGATCACCTGGGTCGCCATCCCCAAGAATAAACCATGTCCTACAATTCCCGGCCGCTCATCCAGGCGGCGGGCCAAGGCGTAAACGTCTGGGATGCCAGTTAACGGCGCTCCGGAGGCTGGATCGCCAAACCAGCAGCGAACATAATAATTGCCGTTATCGGTGACAAAGGGGTCGCCATTATCCTGGCGCCACAACTCGGCGTGGCGCCCCTGGCTGTTTAACCAGCGCAGACTGGCCTGCCATTCAAATTGCACGATCTCCACAGGCAAGGCGCCGTGCAGCCCCAAGCGGGGGGTCAGTTTTGACTCATCTACAATCACGACAAACTGCCGGGCATGCACCTCAACAAACTTCTCCCGTAAAAGCGCTTTCCCAAGCCCTTTGATCAGATCGAGCTGCGGGTCGACTTCATCCGCGCCGTCCACGGCCAGGTCTAAGACTGCATGCGCGGCCAGGGAAGTAAGGGGAATCCCCAAGCGACGCGCCTGGGAGGCGGTAGCCTCTGAAGTGGGAACCGCCTGGATGTCATGCAGGCTGCCAGAAAGCAGTTTTTCGGCGAGCAGATCGATAAAAATAACCGAGGTCGAGCCGGAGCCCAACCCCAGGATCATCCCGCTCTGCACAAACGCCAGCGCCTTCTGGGCAGCCTGCATTTTCAGGCTCATTTATTTGAGACCTTCGTAGACTTCATCCAGATGCCCGGCGCTGCCCAATTTCTCATTCTTGTGGGCAATGAATTTGGCGTACTCGGCGATGAACACCTTACCCGGGTCGCGGAAATCGAATTTAGCCGGGAAATCGCGGAAGAATTCGCGGTGCACGCGCGTCCAGACGAGGCGACCGTCTGTATCGATGTTAACCTTGGTCACACCCAGCCTGGCGGCGCGGGCAAACTCATTCTCATCTACACCCTTGGCGGAAGGATCGAGCGCGCCGCCGGCCGCGTTGATGCGCTCGACTTCCTCTTTCGGAACCGAGGATGAACCGTGCATGACGAGCGGAAAGCCCATCAGTTTTTTCTGGATTTGTTCCAGGCGATCGAAGTGCAACCCCTGGGAGCCTGAGAATTTATAGGCGCCATGGCTGGCGCCGATGGCAACTGCCAGGCTATCACAGCCGGTCTGCTCGACAAAACGCACCGCATCCTCTGGATCGGTTAGCATGGAGTGTTTTTCATCGACCTTAATATCTTCTTCCACGCCGCCCAGCATCCCCAGCTCGGATTCAACGCTCAAGCCTTTGGCGTGGGCGCGTTCGACGACGCGGCGGGTGATCGCTACGTTTTTGTCAAAAGGTTCGTGCGATGCATCGATCATGACCGAAGAATAGAAACCCGAATCGATGCACGAATAACAGGTCTCCTCATCGCCATGGTCGAGGTGAACGGCAAACACCACTTCGGGATAGATCTGCTCGGCTGAGCGCATCATCGCTTCCAACATGCTGGGGTTGGCGTATTTGCGGGCGCCTTTGGAAAGCTGAATGATAAAAGGCGCTTTGGAGAGCAGGCAGCCCTGGAAAAGCCCAAGCGTTTGTTCCATGTTATTGATGTTATAGGCGCCCACCGCATAATGGCCGTAGGCGAATTCGAATAACTCTTTTGTAGTGACAATCATTTCGATCTCCTAATAATTTTTATTAAATATCTGGACAATTATACCTAATGGTTTATAATTTTTATCCAATCTGAATACTCCTATTCAATTTATCCATATTTCTCTGCCGTGCTCGGGCGATGACACTGCGCTAGGTTGAATGAGCACAAGATAGGTTTAAAATCTTCGGAGGTTAGCGATGTTCATCCCAAGTATGGTGCTAAAACGTCTCTATACATTCTCGAGCTTGAAAAACATCCCCGATGGGATTGTTTTCTCGGTTAAAAACCGGCTCAGCGACGCCAGGTTGACCGGCATCACCGGCATCGGGATCAACCATACCGCGATACCCCTGGAGGCGATTGCGCTTGAGCTCCCCGACGGGCGGTGGTATTCTCCGCAGGAAATCAGCGCAGACACCCCGATCAATTTTCCGCTGCGCCAAACGCTGAATATCTACTCGAAAATCGATCATCTCCCATTGGGCAAACACACCATCGAAATCCGCTTTAAGACAGAGCCGTTTGGCGACCTAAAATTCGATGTCGAAGATGCGATTTCTGAAACAGACGAGAAGATTATCCGCATCCCTCGCAGCGATATCGATAACTATTCTGATGAAATGATCCACAAGCGCCAGGCATTTATCGAAGGTTTCACAGGTAAGAAATTCGAACATATCACGCGTTACTCGATTGACCCCGACGTCACGCGGGGTAACATTGAAAACTTCACCGGTGTAGCCCAGATTCCGCTGGGCTTTGCCGGCCCATTGGACATCGACGGCGAGCATGCGCAGGGAAAATTCCTAATCCCCCTGGCCACTACCGAAGGATCGCTGGTGGCTTCTTACAACCGCGGCATTAAGCTCCTGAATTTGTGCGGAGGCGTTAAGACTACCGTGGTCGGCGACATCATGCAGCGGGCGCCGGTTTTTGTGTTCGAAGATGCACGCCAGGGCCGCGAGTTCTTGAAGTGGGTGCAGGAAAACATGGATCCCATCCGCGAGCAAGCTGAACAAACCTCCAATGTCGCAAAGTTGATCGAAATCGATCCTTACCTGGCCAGCAAATTCGTGTTCTTGCGTTTCAATTTCACCACGGGCGATGCCGCGGGCCAAAATATGGTCGGGCGGGCCACCTTTGGCGCGTGTAGCTGGATTATCGATAACTACCCCGGCATTCAACATTTTTATCTCGAGTCTAACCTGGCTACGGATAAAAAGGCCTCCCAGATCAATATCATGCGCACGCGCGGCAAACGCGTGACGGCTGAAGCGATCGTGAAACGCGATATCCTGATCCAAAATATGCGCGTGGACCCCGAGAGCCTGGCTTACCACTTTGGCGTGGCGACGGTCGGGGCGATCCTCTCGGGCGTGAATAATAACGGCGCGCACTCAGCCAATCTCATCACCGCCATGTTCATCGCCACCGGGCAGGATGTCGCCAATGTATCCGAGTCGTCAGCCGGCATTATCTACGTTGAGATGACGCCTGAGAAGGATCTGTACATCTCCTTGACCATCCCGTCTTTGATCGTGGCGACCTATGGCGGCGGCACGGGCCTGGCAACGCAACGCGAATGCCTGGAAATCCTGGACTGCTACGGCAAAGGAAAAGTCCATAAATTGGCTGAAATCATCGCCGGAGCAGCCCTGGCCGGAGAGCTCTCGCTCGCGGCTGCGATCTCGTCTTCCGATTGGGTATCGAGCCACGAAAAATATGGCAGAAACCGGTAATGAAACAACCTGGCTGGTTTGGTATGGCAGCCAAATCACTACAGAGCAAAAGATCGCCTGGCAACCCAGGCCAGGCTTTGCCTACGTCTGCGCCGGACCAAGCCCACAAGGCCAAGAAATCCACCTGGTTTACGAATCACAATCCGGCTCAATTCACTTTTCCAAAACGGATTGGCTTTTCGTTTTTATCGAAGGTGTATTATTTAATCGCCGCGAGCTGGCCGCTATCTTTAGCGCACAAGTACGACCAGGGTATAACGACGCCGACCTGATTTGCCTGGCTTACCAGGAATGGGGCAGCCAGGCATTGGAACGCATTAAAGGTCGCTGCACAATTCTGCTGTGGGACTTGCAGCAAGACATGTTCCTGGCCGTGCGCGATCGCCTTGGGCGCTATCCCCTCTTTTATACACAAACCCCAGCCGGGGTTGCTTTTTCATCCTCAATTCAAACCATCCTCTCGCGGCTGGGTTTACCCGGTCATCTCAACCGGCCGACGCTGGCGCTTGGATTGAGTCACCTGTGGCCATGCGCGCAAGAAACATACTACGAATCGATCTTGAGAGTGCCCCCCAGGCATCTCCTGCGCTTGCAACCCAAGACTGAGACGCTCCAAAAATACTGGGAGCCCGCCCCTCCCGGGACGCCGGATGACCGGATGCGTTTGGGCGACCTGGAACAGTTTGATGGGCTGCTCGAGCAAGCCGTTGAGCGGTATACCTCGATCGGAAAAACCGGGATATTTTTGAGCGGCGGCCTTGACTCGGTCAGCATCGCGGCGGTGGCGGTAGATCTGAGCCGAAAGAAAGCTTGCCTCGATCCATTGGCCCTATCGCTGGCGTTTCCGGACCCAGAAAGCAACGAAGAAGCGCGGCAACGGGGGGTGGCGGCCGGATTAGGCGTGGAACAAGTCATACTTCCATTTTATGACGCCGCCGGAAAGGAGGGTTTGATTCGCTCAACTTTGGCGCTCACCGCCCAACTGTCATCGCCGGTGCAAAATTCCTGGCTGGGGGCTTACTACACCCTGGCGCAAGAGGGCAGGCAGCGCGGCTGCGAAGTCATCCTGACGGGCGGAGGAGGCGATGATTGGTTGACGGTCAATACTTCGTATATGGCCGATTTGATGAGGCAGCTCAAAATTTCGGATGCCCGGCAGTTCATGCGCAGCCTGTTAAAATCTTATAACACACCCGCGCCGGCCATGCTCGAGTACACCTTATGGGATCGAGGCCTGAGACTATTGCTCGGCTTGTACGGGCGAAAGAGCGTTCAGTCGATTGCGCCAACTGCTTTCCGAAAATATCGCCGCGGGCGCTTATTTCAACTCAAACTCGCCTCCATTCCGGATTGGGTTGCTCCAGACCCCGAATTACGCAGTCAAATGGAGCAGCGAATATCCGAGATGGTAGAAACCGAGCTCAATAAGCCTGAGCCAGACACGCCATACGGTTTTTATAACCTGACTTCAGTTACATCCAACTTCGACCAGGCCTTATTTTCAATGGATCAAGAAGAGGATTATGAAATCGGGCGCCGGCTGGGTATGGTCTATGGTCAGCCATATTGGGATACTGATTTAATCGAATTCCTGTGTCGTATCCCTCCCAGGCTGCTCATTGTCGATGGCCGAGAAAAAAGCATTGTCCGCAAGACGATTGCGCGGCGGTTCCCGAATCTCGGTTTCGAAAAACAAAAGAAAGTCATGGCGAGCAAATTCTACTATGCGAATTTGGTTTCGGGCGGAGCGGAGGCCAGGGAAAAAATTGGTGGGTTGCATATGCTGGATAAATATGGTATTATTGGTAATAATACGTCCGGAGATCCGTTTGGTGAGATCATTGCGAGCCCGGATTTCAGGATAGGCTATCGTGCTTGGGAACTACTCAACTTTGAAGTGTGGCTTCAAAATCACATCACGCAGTAGAAGAGGTACACAACAATGAGCCAAAATTTTGAACCCCTGGGGATTGTCAACAAAAAGGCCTGGCGCCCTACGAAACTCAACTACGTGGGCAGGATCCAAGATCTGATCCAAAGCGGTATGGGCAAGACGTGCCTCACGACCGGTGATCCAGGTGAATATCGCAAGGTTCCTTCATTAGATCGTTAACCGCACGCCAGGCTCAATTTCAGAGCGGGTAAATTTCGCACGGGTTTCGCGCGCCCAGAACCCAAGAGATTACGTTGTCCACGCAAAGTACAATCCCGGATTTGAAGATCATCCAGGATGAAGGCATGGTCTTGCCCGGCTACGATCTTGATGAAGATGGCATCGACGCCTGGTTCGACGTTTCCGGCAAGTTATATGCATGGAGCGGTACGGAAGGATCAAAACACTGGATCTACTGGAATAAGCTGGCCCGTTTCGTTTTCGATAACCAAGCAACCTTTGTCACAGCCTATGCCCTGCCCTCTGCAGGGCATGATTTAATTAATGAGATTTATTTCCATAGTATTTTACCGTTGGCGCTGCATGCGCGTGGTTTCGAGGTCCTACACGCCAGCGCCGTCCAGGCGCCAGGCGGAGTCATAGCCTTCTGTGCCGCCTCAGGCGTCGGAAAATCCAGTACTGCTTACGCCCTTCATCGGCGAGGCTATTCGGTCTGGGCGGATGATGCAGTCGCCTTCCAAATGTTAGATGGCAGCCCGCTGAGCGTGCCGGTCCCCTTTGATTTACGATTATTTCCAGATCAGCTCACAGCGCTAAAAGGCCAATCGTTTACAACATCCGCGCGGGGCGCGCCAGAACGCGCCGCGCATCCTGGCCCACAATCTCAACCGCTGCGCGCAATTTGCCTGTTAAACCGTCAAAACTCACTGGAAACTGAATTAAATATTCGCCTGGAGACTCTATCGCAGCGGGCCGCTTTTTCAGAGCTCATGCCGCACGCCTACACGTTCGAACGGCGCAATCCAACCCGAACGCGCAAGATGCTGATGAATTACCTGGATCTGGTATCCGGCGTACCCATTTACCGGATCAGCTACTTGAGCTCACTCGAATTATTGGCCGGGTTGCTAGACGAAATTGAGAATCGGATTATCCCGGCAAGCGGGTGACCCCTTAGCCTGGATCCAATTTGGGAAGGGTCGTTTAATCCTCGATCTGGCCTTCGAGGCGCAAAACTTCATCTAATAAACGCTGGCGTCCGCTCGCTTCGGCAATCGCTTTGGCTTCCGCCAGACGTTGGCGGGCTTCGGCGGCCGGTAGAAGCGGCGCCAACCACAAACGGATTTGCGTCGCCAGGTGGTATGTCCCCAGAGCATCGGCTAAACCAAGCGCATTCGACAGGTGATAAATCGCCAGGGCCGGCTGCTGGCGTTGGATATCCACCAGGCCCAGGTTGGCGGTTAAACCTGCCACACGCTCCTTAACGCCGATCTTTTCTGCGATTGCCAGCCCGTCCGAAAAGCTTCTTTCCGCCAGGTCTAATTCGCCGGCTGCCAGCGCAATCTCTCCTAAGGTAGAGAGCAGGTAGGCCTGGAGGCCGATCACACCCTTCTCGCGCGCCAGGTCCAGACCGGCCTGGACGTATTCATGCGCGCTCGCATCTCTCAGGAGATGCAGGTGGTAAGCCAGGTTGTTATAAGCCAGGATTCGCTGTTCCACTGCCTGCTCCTGATCGATCTGGCCGGCCGCATCCAGGGATTGGCGGTAATAGGCGACAGCCTGTTGGAGATCGCCTTGTTGGGCGATCACTGAACCAAGCTCAAACTGGATTTGAGCCAGGCTGAGCGGGTCCTTGTGAGCATCTTGCTCCCAGGCAGCCTGGGCTGCCAGCAAATGATCTTTGGCTTCGCACAAGTCTTTTCCCTCAATCGATAACGCCGTACCCCAGATCAGCTCGGCGCGGATGGCGTTGGCGCTATCGTCTTCTGCAAGCACCTGGCGGGCCTGCTCGATGGCTTCCACGATGCGCGTCTGCAGCAGAAAAGTCCGCGCCATGACCAGTTTTATTTCACCGGCTTTCAGATTTTCGCCGAAACTTTGCGCAACCTGGAGCGCCTCACGATACACTTCGGTCGAGCGAACCACGTTGCCGGATTTCGCCAGCGCCTCGGCCAATGCCATCAAGACCGGCAAGCGTTGTTTTCCAGTAAAACCGATTAATGACTTTTCGAAAAAGTCGACTGCCTCACTCCAGGCCGCCAGTGAGGCGGCATGCTGGCCGGCTTGATATGCGTACGGGGCGGCCCGGAGCGGATCATTGCCTTCCACGAAATGCCACGCCAATAACCCCGCAATCTGATCCGGGTGATCTCGATGCAGACTTTCCATCGCCTCAGCCACCCGGCGATGAAGCAGGCGGTGGCGCAGCTCGCCGACTTCTTGATACGCCACTTCCATGGTAAGAAGATGATCGAACTTGAAACAAGCCTCGTCCAAGGGGATGACAAGCCCTGACATGACCAGCTCATCTACAGCGTCCAGGGCAGCCAACTCAGACAGCCCAGAGGCTTGAAAGACGACCTCGAACTCGAATTCACGCCCCGCGGCGACGCCGGCATCCAGGATGCGCCGGGCTGCATCTGACAAGCGGTTTAACCTGGCCTGGATCAGGTTGTAGACGCTGGTCGGCACTATGGGAAGATCGGCGCTCACATCCAATCTTGTCTCCAGGTCTCTCGATTCTTGGGTTGGATTCCGCGCTGAGCGGATCAGCTCCGAGAGGATATACGGGTTGCCTTCCGAGCTCTGTTGTAACCAATCGGCAAGCTGCGCTGAATTCGAAGCGCTGAGGCCTGCGACGATCTTCTGGGTATCCTGCAATTCCAGGCGCGGCAAGTTGAGGCGCAGCACTTTTCCATCCCGAACCAGGGACTGGATCAAGGCCATCAAGGTCGAGCGAGGTGAAACCTGCCTGGAAGTAGCCAGGAATTCGATCTGGCCGGCATAGGACTGGCGGATCAGATACCCAAGCAAACCAATCGTGGAAGCATCCGCCCAGTGAATATCATCCAGGAAGAAGGTCAGCGGGCGCTGGCGCGAGATGGCGGAGAGGAATTGGCTGACACCCTCCCACAAACGAGGTTCATCGACCGCGGAGGCGCTGGCCGGCGCGCCGGGGTTAAGCTCGCGTTGGTCTGGCAGCAAACGGCTGATTTCTAGCAGCCAGACTTTAGCGACCTCACGCAGGATACGTGGGCTCAAGTCTGCCCATGCGGGCTGCGTGAAGATGCTGCGTAAAGCCTGGATCATGGGCTGGTAGGGCAAATGCTGCTCGAGCTCATGCGCCCGGCCTACCACGGGCAGGGTCTGGGAGGTGAGTAAATACTCTTCGACCAGCCTGGTTTTGCCAATGCCAGGTTCGCCTTCGATCAAAACCAAAGCATGTTCTTTTACCCCTTTTCGGAGCAGGGTCATTTCGTTGACACGCCCGGTAAATGGCAGCCTGAAATCAGCGGCAACGCTGCCTCTTGGCGCGGCGGGGAGGGGTTTACTGTGCGACTGGATTTTGTCTACCGCACGCCCGCCGGTAGTCGCCGGTAACTTATCGTTAAGAATCGCATCATATAAGGCGCGCGTCTCCAGCATGGGCGGCACGCCCATTTCTTGATCCAGCAATTTACGCAGGTCATCATAACGGCGGATCGCGCCAGGGCGGTCGCCGGCCAGGTACTGCAGCCGGATGCTCTCGCGCTGTAGATCTTCCTGGAGCGGATTGGTGGCCAGGGCGCGATCTAAAAGCGTTAGCGCCTGGGCAAAATCGGCTTGTCCTTCGTACCAACCACTTAAGGTCGTCAGGGCTCGCACCGCCATGCGCCGGTAACGCTCGCGTTCGATCACCGCCCAATCTTCAAATGTTGAATTGTCCGGCAAGTAGACCCCTTCTAAGAAATCTCCCCGGTAGTACCCCAGATAGGCGTCCCAACGCTGTGGGTCAAACTCCGAACCGGCCAGCCCGGTCTCGAAAAGACGCGCGTCTACGCGGGCGCTGTTTGCCAGGCCAATCGTATCGCCTTGAGCGACCAGGTCCGCGCCCAGCTCAGTGCGCAGGCCATGCAGCGTCGTTCGCAACACTTGCAATCCCGCCGGGCGCGATTCGTCTGGCCAGAATATCGCCAATAAACGGTCCCGGTGCACCGGATCATCCTGGGCGGCCAAATAATACAACAAAGCCCGGCTCTTGCGGCGGCTCAATTTAAGCGGCCGCTCGTCAACCAGGACCAGTGGAACGCCGAAAAGATGGATCTCCAGCATAAACAAAGTATACCTGAAAAACCCATCTATCGCCAGAATCGCATAACAAAAGGCTTTGCTAACGGCTTTGTTCACGCTTTTGTTCACTGGATTGTTATGCCAGGTCGATATAATTTAATCAATAAGATCAAAATTAGAACCTCACAGGAGTTAAACAACATGTCTTGGACAATTGATTATTCACATTCAGCTATCGAATTCAAAGCCCGCCACATGATGATTTCAAATGTAAAAGGCAGCTTTGAGCGTTTCAACGGAACTGTCGATTATGATGAAACCAACCCG
>JAYRNN010000316.1:0-25283 GCA_041912175.1 Anaerolineales bacterium
CAGCAGGCGCTCACCGAGCTGATGATGACACTCAACCTGCCCTGCGATGTCCAATTAAGGTTGGGCGAGGATTTGAATGTTCCATACCCACCCTCGCTCCAGCAGATCACCAATCCCGAGTTAAAAACCTTATTGGCAAAGGTGGACCCGACTCCTGACAGCCAGGCCGGCTCTGGCGCGCGCGATTGGGCGGATCTACCCGACCGGCTGCATTTCATCATCGACCTGTTCCGCAGTTATCAAGAAGATCAGGATTTGCTCGAGCCGCCTTTTACGCCGAAACAGGTCGAAGCGCTGATCGCCGGCATGCTGCCGGGCGGAGAATTATGATGATAGAGGAAGCAATAACTCTCCTATACGATTGATCGTGGTCGGCGTAATTTACAATTCGTCAGGCGAAGTCCTGCTATGCAAGATGCCCCCAGGGCGAGGCGTCTCCCCTGGGCAGTGGGGCTTGCCAGGCGGCGGGATCGAAGATGATGTGCTACTTACGTGGGCATTTCGCGCAGGATTTGCTCGATTTGAACGTTTAGCTCTGGAATCTTGTTTTGAACAATATCCCAGAGGATGCTGTCGCTGATGCTGAAATATTGATGGGCAGCGATATCCCGAAAGCCAATGATCTTTCGCCACTCTACGAATGGGTACCGCTGGCGGGTCTCGTCAGGAAGGTTCTTGGCAGTTTTCCAATGACCTCAAGATTACGCAGCACGGCATCGTAGATCAATTCGTCGCGTGTGAATTGCTCGAATGTGAGTTCGAATGTAAAACGCTTTACCTTGGCGCAGCTCTGTTGGATATCTTCCAGATAAAGGCGAGGGTTACGCGACATAGATGGCTTCCCTTTCCACTTCGGCGCGCACCAGGGGCCTCAGGCCGTCTTGCATAACGAGATCCACCCTACAGCCCAGCAGGTCTTCGAGGAAGAGCTTTGTTTCGATATACTGATCGAAGGTAGGAGGCGCATGGAAGGTAACCAGGATATCGATATCGCTGGAGGGTGTAGCTTCCCGCCGTGCGGTGGAGCCAAAGACAGCCAGCGTTTTTACGCCGAAACGCTGGAGTTTGGGCAGGTTTCACTGAATGAGTTGGAGAGCCTTATCGAGTTTCATGGTAACCTCACAGGAAATTATTGCAGATAACGATTGGGGATAGGCTCTCACATGACAGGAGATTGGCAGCCTTCCATGCCCGCGGGTTGTGACTGCTACACTAACCCCCTCAGCGCCTCTCCAAAGGAATTGATCTCTTCCAGCGTGTTATAGTGCACCGGGCCTACGCGCACCATGCCGCCTTTATCTTCTAACCCCAGGCGCTGCGTGATGGCCAGGGCGTAATAGTTGCCGTCCCAGACGTAGATATTCTGCTTGCCCAGCTTCTCGGCTACCTGGCGCGGATGCCAGCCTTTCAAGGTGAAAGAGAAGGTCGGCACGCGCTCTTCCAAGCGGCGTTCATCGGCCAGGCCATACAAGTGCACGCCGGGCGTTTCCAACAGCAGATCGAGCAGTGTACGGCTGATTTCGTATTCATAAGCCCGGATCGCGGCCATGGCCTGCTTCAACCGCAGCTTCCGTCCGCTGAAGCGCCCGGCATACTTTTCTTCGAAATCTGCCCCGAAAGTCTTCCCGATCCATTCCAGGTACTCGATTGCACCCAGCACACCCGCAATCCCTTCGTGGTTCTGCGTGCCGGTTTCGAACTTACCCGGCAGGCTGTTGGGCGCCGGGCGCACCTTATAAGCAAACAATTCGTCCAAGAGTTCATACCGGCCGTACAAAATCCCGGCGTGCGGGCCAAAGAACTTATAGGACGAAGATACCAGAAAGTCGCAGCCCAGGTCTTGCACGTCAATCGGGCCATGGGCGCCATACTGCACCGCATCGATATAGACCAGCGCGCCGGCCGCATGCGCCATCTCGACGATCTTCTTTACCGGGTTGATCGTCCCGAGCGCATTCGAAGCATAACCCACCGCTACCAAACGAGGCTTTCCTTGCAGCGCGTTTTGCATCTCTTCCAGGTTGAGTGTGCCATCTTCGAGGTGGAAATCCACCCAGCGCACCCCCACGCCGCGGTCCTGCGCTGCCAACACCCAGGGGTTGATATTGGCGTCGTGATCCAGGCGGGTGACCACGATTTCGTCCCCAGGGTTCCAGGCGCGGGCGATCGAGCGGCTGATGTGCAGGGTCAGCGTGGTCATGTTGGCGCCAAACACGATCTCTTCCGCCCGGCCAGCATTGTAAAAATCCGCCATCGCCGCGTGGGCCTGGTCGAGCACGGCGTCCGACTGCTGGCTGGAACGAAAAGCGCCGCCATGATTGGCATTGTGTTTGAGCAGGTAGCCGGTCATGGAGTCGAGCGAGGCCTGAGCGATCTGGGTGCCGCCGGGGTTGTCCAGATAGATGGCAGGGGCGGCCAATTTCGCCTGGCGGCGTAAGGCTGGGAATTGCTGGCGGATGGTAGGCAGGTCAAATGGCATATCAATCTCCTTCTAGTGCTTTATCGAATGCTTGCCGGAGCTCATCCGCCTCAGTGACCTCGTCCCAAAAAGCAATCGTGCGGCCTTCTTGATCGGCCAGGTAAAACTCGGGCGTGGCGGCAGGCAGCTCAAAACGGCGAATAAAACTCAACGAGACGATCATTCGCGGTCGCCGGCGTCGATAACCTTCGCTAAATGCTCAGCCTCGACCAGTTCTTCCGGCGTGTTGACATTGCGAAAACACAAGAACGCAGGGTCCAGGCGCTGGATTTCCTCCAGCCGCAGCATGTGCAGCTTCACCTGGCTGAACCAGGCGTCCACGCGCCATTTGTCCCCCTGGAGCGCGGCCTCGATGGCCGGCAAGCAGGCCTCCCGGCGATAAACCGCGTGAAAGGGTTCCAGGCCCTCGCCGGAATGCGGGATGGCGATATCCGCCTGGCTCGCCAGCAGGATATCCCGCTCTGCTGCAAAGAGCGCCGGGCTGGCGAAGGGCATGTCGCAAGCTACGATCGCTACGAACGGCTGGCTGGCGGCTTTCATGGCGGTGTACACCCCGCCCAGTGCGCCGCGTCCCGGGATCAAATCGGGGACGAGCGGCAGATCCAAAAATTCGTAGGCCTCCGGCCGGTTGGTGGTGACCAGGATTTCATCGGCCATGGGACGCACGCGCTGCAAGACGCGCAGGATCAACGGCTGACCCAGAAAAGGCAGCAGCGCCTTATCCTGGCCCATGCGGCGCGACTCGCCTCCAGCCTGGACGACAAAGCTTAACATGCTGGGATTATAATATATAAGAAGATATGAGCAAAAATTATTGGTAACTTGTAATCGACCGAGGAGTGTGTATGATGACTTCCCTTGCAGATTATTTAGACCCGATGACTGTCGAGGGGGAGCTGGTCGAGAGTTTGCCCGGCGGGGATGTGCGCTGCGTGGCTTGCGGGCACCGTTGTTTGATCCACCCTGGGCGGCGCGGGATATGCCAGGTGCGCTTCAACGAGCAAGGCAGGCTGCGCGTCCCCTGGGGCTATGTCGCAGCGCTGCAAGTGGACCCGATCGAGAAAAAACCTTTTTTTCACGTCTTACCCGGCGGCGACGTGCTGACCTTTGGCATGTTGGGCTGCGATTTTCACTGCGCCTACTGCCAGAATAGTTTTACCTCCCAGGCCATGCGCGATCCAGCTTCGGACGGCGCAATCAGCCTGGTGCGGCGCGTGACCCCCGAACAGTTGGTCGATTTCGCCCGCCGCAGCGGCGCAGCGGTGATCGCTTCTTCGTACAACGAACCGCTGATCACCTCCGAATGGGCGGTCGGGATTTTCCGCCAGGCGCTCGAGTCGGGCATGAAATGCGTCTACGTGTCGAACGGCAACGCCACCCCCGAAGCCCTGGCATACTTGCGCCCATACCTGGTCGGCTACAAGATCGATCTAAAAACGATGCAGGATCGCCAGTATCGCCAGTTGGGCGGCGTGCTCGAGCGGGTTTTGGCGAGCATCCGCATGGCGCACGAGTTGGGGCTGTGGGTCGAGGTGGTGACGCTGGTGGTGCCCGGCTTCAACGACAGCAATGAAGAGTTGATGGAGGCGGCCCGTTTCATCGCCTCGGTTTCCAGAGATATCCCCTGGCACGTGACCGCCTTCCATCCGGACTACAAAATGACCACTCCCCCGCCTACCTCGGTCAAGACGCTGGTGCGCGCCTCCGAGATCGGCCAGGAAGCCGGTTTGAATTACGTATACGCTGGGAATATCCCCGGGCGGGTCGGCGAATATGAGAGCACCTATTGCCCGCAGTGCCGCACAGCCTTGATCGAGCGCACCGGCTATACCATCCGCCGCTATCACCTCACCGGCGAAGGCGCCTGTCCTAAGTGTGGAACACCGATCCCAGGCGTCTGGCCGCAGCCAGGGCAGGTGCAGATGGGCGGCCCGAGGCTGCCGCGCCTCGCGAAATAGACTGGATACGCGGCAGGCGGGAACACTGACATCTACGTTTGTGTTGGCGCCTGATCCGGTTGCCTTTCCACCGTTGCGCGCAGCACATAGCGGTCAATCGCCCCGAAGCGGTATTTGTATTCCTCATCGCCGCGCATGAAGTCAAAGGCGGCGCGCTGGTTTTCATTGGCCCACTGCAGCAAATAGCCTAGCAGCACCCAGCCCGGCGAGAGCTCGCGAAATTTGAAATCCAGCCCAGAGTTATAGACCCAAATGTGCCCACTGTAATCGAAGTTCAAGTAAGCGGCGGCTTTTTCCCCGTCCACTTCCAGGAAGGCCAACTGCAGCCAGCCAGCCTGGAAAGCTGCTTGCACGGCCAGGCGCATTTGCAACCGCATGGCCTGCGTCAAAAAGCGTTCTTTTTCAGGGTCTCGCGCCATTAAGAAAAGGAAATCTTCGATATCCTGGTCCAGGGTCGCCTCATCTTCTGTGATGTACCAACGCACCGGAACCGGGCCTTCTTCGGCGCGGCGCATTTTGCGGCGGATTTCATGGCGCTGCTTTTTGTCGATCCCGGCCAGGTAGGTTTCCCAATCCCCCGGCAAGGGGATATAGGGAGATTTTTGGAGCGCCTGTTGCTGGTAAACCCAGCCGCGTTTTTCGGCTGCGGCGCGTAACGGCGCCAGGCTCGCCGAGTAGTCAGGCAGGTTATACAGGTCGAGCACATCCCAGTGCGGCGCCTGGTCGGTAACCAATAAATCGAACAAGCAGTCGATGAACTCTGGCAGGCTTTTCAAGCGCACGATCAGGTCCAGGTAATCAGAGATTTCGATGCTGCCAATCAGCATTAAAGCCCCCTGCCCCTCCTCATTATGCGTGAAGAAGAGCGGCGCAATTCCTACCAGGCCGTCATCTTCGTCGTACGCGGTGACAATAAACAACTCGCCCTGCGGCCACTCGCCGCCCCCCAGGGTTTGCCACCAGGCCGACAGGTATTCGTGGCGTAAGAATGGTACGTGACTTGCACTACAACAACTGAGCAAGCCGTTCCAGGCCTCTGCCAGGGCTTTAAAGGCCTCTAAAGATCGGATTACTTCGAGACGCATAACGTTTTGAGCTAAATCCTTTTTTGAGCTTGCAATATTTTTTCGTAGCACCTGCATTTTACCAGTATAATCGGGTTAGGAACTACGTAACCACATGACGAATTCGTTGGATATCGATCTTTTACCTCTCTACCGCCGCTATGGCCAGGAGCAGACGGCTGTGCCTGGTCTTTACGCGCCGCGCAAGCCGCGCCGCACCGCACGCAGCCGCGAGGCAGACCAGGTCATTGTTTACCTGTCCCTTTCCGGCAATGCGACCCTGCCTCTGGATTTGCAGGACCAGCTCGTAGGCGAGCTGGTTAAAACCTATTACGATACCAACGGATCCGTGACGGCAGCCCTGCGCATCACGGCTGAGACGCTCAACCAGTCCCTGCTCAAACGCAACTTGCAGAGCGCGGGCGGCCAGCAGATGATCGGCTTGCTCAGCCTGGCCGTGCTGCGCGGCGACCAGTTCTACCTGGCGCAGTCTGGGCCGGTATTTGCCTTTTATCTGTCTGCCGGGGAAGCACAGGAACTTTACGATCCGGCGCTCTCGGGGCGCGGCCTGGGGATCAATCAAAGCACGTCCCTACGCTACTTCCATGCCAGCCTGCAAGCCGGCGATATCCTGCTGATTGCTCCACAGCCGCCGTCCAATTGGAACGCGCAGACCCTGGCCAGCCTGTATGGTCAGAGCCTGGAAACCCAGCAGCGCCGCCTGCTCGAGCAGTCTGCGGACGCCAACGCGGTTCTGCTAAATGTGAAGGCCGGCGTGGGGCAGGTGAACCTGCTGCCGGTCAGGCCGGTAACAGCGGCTCCGCGAAGCGAACCGCCCGCCGCTGCAGCCGCCGCCATTTCCGCCGCTTTGCCGCGCGCCGCTCAACCCTCCCCGGAACGCCCGGCTGAGGATCAAATGGAAGACCTGGCGCGCGAACAGGCCATGCTCGACCAATACCAGCCCCTACCAGAGCTGGATGACATGCCAGACTCAGCCTCCCCGTTAGCATCGGAGGCGATTTCGGTTTCATCCGCCGCCAGGGTGGAGGCAGCCGTCCCCATCGCCCCAGAGGCTGCTCCGCCGGCGACCGCCGCCCCAAAACAGACCGCCAAACGGGAGGCGCAGGCCGGACCGGGCGTTTTTCAACGCATGGGGCGAGCCCTGCAACGCGGGCTGAACCGCCTGCTGCCGGAGGAGATGATCGCCTCTGTGCCAAACTCGGTGCTGGCCTTCTTCGCCCTGGCCATCCCTCTGGTGATCGTCGCCATGGCAGCGGCGGTGTACTTCCAGCGCGGCCTGGCTGCGCAATCGGAAATTGCCTATAACCAGGCCGTGGAAGCGGTCGCGCAAGCCCAGGGGCAGACTGAACCCCTCAACAGGCGTAATGGCCTGGCGGCCGCCCTGAATTACTTAAATGCAGCCGACGCCTATCGCAAGCTGACCGAAACCCAGACCTTGCGCCAGGCCATCCTGGCTGATTTGGACAGCCTGGACCTCGTCCGGCGCTTGAATTACGAACCCGCCATCATCGGGGGCCTGCCTCTCGGGACGAAGATCAGCCGGATCGTCGGCGTGGACTCGGATTTGTTCCTGTTGGACAGCCAGAGCGGCAAGGTAATCCGCGCTTTTTATACCAATCAAGGCTATCAGGTGGACCCGGCTTTCCAATGTGGCCCGGGCGTTCCAGCCAACGTCGGCGCCTTGATTGATTTGAGCGCCTGGCCGGTGGGGAATTCGCCGGCTGCCAGCATTGTTGGCATGGATGCGAACGGCATGCTGCTGTTTTGCACGCCCGGCGATTCGCCGCGCCCCAAAAAGCTGCCCAGCCCGCCAACCGGCGACTTTGCGGATCTCAAAGGATTCGCCTTCGACCTGAATGACCTGTACGTTCTGGATCCCGCCTCCAATGCCGTGTGGGTGTATTGGGGAGGCGACCTGGAAGGCGAGCCGGCTTTTTATTTTGGCGAGCAAGTGCCGCAATTACAGGATGTCGTAGACCTGGCCGCCACAAACGAAGAGTTGTATTTGCTGCATAGCGACGGGCGCATGACGCTGTGCGTGACGGGCGCCTTGGGAGAAGTGACCCCCAACCGCTGCACCGACCCGGCGCCCTTCATGGACTCGCGGCCTGGACGTGAGGGCGCGGTGCTGGCGCCCGCGCCAGAATATTCCCAACTCCAATACAGCGCGCCGCCAGACCCTTCTCTATACTTGCTTGATCCTGCTAACCAGGCGGTGGATCGTTTTAGCTTGCGCAACCTGGCTTTTCAGAGCCGGTTTGTACCCGTACAATCGAACTTGCCGCCTGCCACATCCTTCCTGGTCGAGCCGGTCGAACGGATGATTTTCCTGGCCGCCGGAAACCAGGTGTATTACACCAATCTTCCCTGAGGATATAACCCGGTTGGTCAGGGGGTGTTGGTTGGCCAGGGCGTCAGCGTGGCGATACGGACCGTTGGGCTGGGCGAGCCAGAAGGGAACGCATTACCCCCTCCGCCGGTGAATGGGGTTTCAGAGGCAGGCGAGGTTTCCAAAGTCGCACGAACGTGAATACCGGGCAGGGTTGTCGCCGTGAGCCCTGCAGAGGGCGAAGCAGACAGGCCGGACTTGCCGCGATTCGCGTCGCGATGCAATAACCAATTCCCAAACAAGAGCCCTGCGGCAGCAAATACCAACAGGCTGGCGGTGAGGCAGGCCAGCACGAGCTTATTGCGCCGCTGTGTGGGAACCGGCTCAAGAGGCGCACTTTCGGGCACAGATAAGAAGACAATCGTAATATTGTCATGCCCCCCGCGTTGGTTGGCAAGCTCGATTAAGCGCTTAATGGCCGCCTGCCCCTGCCAATCCTGGATGGTGGAGAGAATTTCAGCCTCGCCTACCAGGTCGGTCAGGCCATCGGTGCATAAGATAATGCAGTCGCCGGGCGCCAGTCGCAGACCCTGGTTGGCTTCAGCCTGTGCGTCGCTTTCAGCGCGGCTGGCGCGTAAGCGCAGGTCGGGTTCAAGTTGCCCGCGCGAGCCCAAGAAACGCCGGATCACGTGGGCGTTTGGATGCCCCTGCGCCTGGTCGGGTGTGATCACACCCGTCTCAAGCGCTTCTTGAACCCAGGTGTGATCCGTAGAGAGCTGTTGGATGGCGCCGGCATGCACCAGGTAAATTCGCGAATCTCCGGCCGCGGCGATAAATAGACGCTGATCGATCACCCAGGCGCAGGCGCACGTGGTCCCCATCCCTTGCAAGGCCGGCTCTTTCAAGGCGCGCTCAAAGATGGCCTGGCTGGTTGTGACCATCGCCTGCCTCAGAATTTCCACGGGTTGAGCTGCATCGCTGGCGGCAATGATGCGGCTGATATTTTCTACCGCCATCTCGGCCGCGATCTCTCCGGCGCGATGCCCGCCGATGCCATCAGCGATCACTGCCAGGAGCGCAGGGGTTGGGTTTTGGCGGTCAAGCCGATAGGCTGAGACCGCGTAACGGTCCTCGTTGTTCTTGCCTCGGCTGCCGGGATGCGTAGCGGCAGCGACTTTCAGGTGCGCTTGCGAGACCGGGATCATCCTGCGTGCTCCTGGGGAGGTTCGGCCATCGTTACGATCGCCTTGCGCGCTTGACCTGGCCCGCGCGTGCTGAAGCGGAAACCAATCCGCCCGATGTGAATCAAATCGCCGTGCTCCAGCATCGCGCCTTCACGCGAGATCGGGGAATAGTTAATCCAGGTTCCGGCGATCGAGCCCTCATCGTTCAAACGGAATGAGCCGTCATCCTTGTGCAAGAGGCGCGCGT
Source organism: Anaerolineales bacterium (assembly GCA_041912175.1). Lineage (GTDB taxonomy): Bacteria > Chloroflexota > Anaerolineae > Anaerolineales > UBA4823 > CAZAGA01. The sequence goes on from JAYRNN010000316.1 coordinate 9,283, forward strand.
GCAGCCCTTCGATGGAGGGGTCGTTGAGCACCATCGTCGCCAGGCTCGGATCACTGCCAAAGGTGATTTCATCTGCGAAAATCGGGATCGGAGTCGTGCTTGCCTCGCTGTCATCCTCGGTAATCCGGCTCAGGAAAGCGGAGGCTTGAGGCGGGATATTGCGCTGCGGCCAGTGGATGCGATTGACCCAACCAGAGATGCGTTTCGCGGGCGGCTCGATTTTTACCGCCACGGGTTGGGTGACCGGATCGGATTTACGCCGGGTAGATTTTGATTTGCCCGGCTGGCGGGGACGCAGTCTCCCCCCAAGCAGCAGCACCAGGAGCAGTACTGAACCGGCCACGACCGCGCCCAGGATCGAGAGCGCAGGCGCATTGCGGAAAGCCCAAGACCAGGGGCCGCGTGCGGGCTGCTCCACGGTAAGCTGCACCAGGTTTTCGATTGTGCTCCCCATCAGCCCCAGGGTATCTTCCGCCTCGACCCGGATCATATGATTTCCGCTGCTGGTGTAGTCCTTCAAATCCCAGGTAAAGCGGTCAAAGGGCGGCTGGCGGTTCTCTTGCACGAGCTTTCCATCCACAAACAGGCTGGTGCGCGCCAACGCCCGCACGCGCTCATCGGGAAAAGCCACCAAAATCTGGATTTCCTGCTCGGTTGGCAAATATTCTGTGAGCGGCGTGTCCTCATCGACCTTCCCCTCGGCGTCTGCTGGCGCGTCGCGCTGGATTTGCATGGGCGGGGCAACAAAAGCCGGCTCAGGAGGCAAGAGATTCAGATCAAAATTCTGAACCGGGGTCGTAATGGCGCCGGACGGGGTCTGAATATCCACCGCCAGTTGGTGAGAGCCGCCGCTGCGGATTTGCGAGTTGTAAGCCAGCCGGTAAATCGAGCGCAGCGGCTCCAACAAACCCTCCAGGCCCAAGTCGGGTTGTTCATCCGTAAATGTAAAGATTTGTCCCCCGCTCTGGTCGGCCAATTCTTGATATTGTTTTTCTGCATTCGGATAGTAAGCGCCGGGGACCGGGACCATCCAGATAAAAATCCGCGTGCCTTGCTCTTTGGCGCTGGCGATCAGGTTTTGAATCGCAACTTCAGATTGATCTTCGACCGGCGTGGTGATAAAAATAACCGCCCGACCCATCCCCTCGCGGGCTGGCGTGTCGGAGGCGATTTCAACTGCGCGCAGCAAGGAATCCAGGTTAGGCGTTGCTTGGCGTGGGTCGATACTGTCCAGGCCTAACTTTTTCAACCCAACCAGCGCATCGCGTTTGTGGGTGGCCTCGGCGCCGTTGGTGACCAGCCAACTGATGTCATCCAGGGTGGAGCCCTGGCGGCTTTGCGCCCAATCTTCCAGGGTGCGCTGAATCAGGTTGAGACGTGAATCGCCCTGGCTGTTACGTAAAGCAAACGAGGGGCCCGGATTCACAGCAAAAACAACCTGCACTCCAGGTCGTAATTCCGTCAATTCGCTGACCGGAAGCGTCTTACCATTTTCCAACACACTCAACGCAGCCGGGTCTAATGCGTGGATAAAATTGCCCAGATCATCCTTGACATCCAAATAGGCCTTAATGACCGGGAAAGCCTGGACGTCTGGTTTAGACAGGCTCGGGCTGGAGCCAGTTTGAGCCCAGGCGGGAGCAGCCTGAAAAAGTAGGAGTGTTAATAGCAGAAATAACCCGCACCTGCGGTTGCACATAATTGAATTTTAGCACAGGTTTAACCCGATCAGCCTGGGACGAAGACACACGCAGACAGGGCGATCTCTGCGCACTATTCCCATTCAATCGTCGCCGGCGGCTTGCTGGTAATGTCATATACAACCCGGTTGACGCCGCCCACTTCATTGACGATACGATTGGCAATCCGGGCCAATAATTCATCCGGCAAACGCGCCCAGTCGGCGGTCATAAAATCTTCGGTGGTGACGGCGCGCAACGCAACCACTTCCTGGTAAGTACGCTGGTCGCCCATCACACCCACTGTTTGCACAGGCAGAAGCACTGCAAAAGCCTGGGCGATACGCAGCTTTCCGGGTTGGTACGCCTCGGGCGCCGGGCGTGATCCCAGCAGCCCGGCGCCAGTTAATTCAGTAGTGAAAATCGCATCTGCCGCGCGCAGGCGGTCCAGGCGTTCCAACGTGATTTCACCGAGGCAGCGTACAGCCAACCCAGGACCCGGGAACGGCTGGCGCCAGACCAGCTCATCCGAAAGCCCCAAAGCGCTCCCTACCAGGCGCACCTCGTCCTTAAAAAGATAACGCAATGGCTCGACCAGCTCGAAGTGCATTTTTTCGGGCAACCCGCCCACGTTGTGATGGGTCTTAATGCGATGCGCTTTGGAACGGTCGGGAGCGCTCGACTCGACCACATCCGGATAGATGGTGCCTTGCACCAGATAACGCCGCGCCTGCTCGAGCAGCCCTAACTGGCGGGCTTGCTCCTCGAAAGTGCGAATAAACAATTCGCCGATGATGCGCCGCTTTTGCTCGGGTTCGGCGACGCCGCGCAGGGCTGTCATGAAAACCTGCACGGCATCCACGGTGATCAACTCCACCCCCAGATGATCGTGCAGGGCCGTTTGCACCTGCCTGACCTCCTCCTGGCGCAGCATCCCGGTATCCACGAACACAGCCACGAGCTGTTCGCCGATGGCGCGCTGCACCATCGCCGTAGCGACGCTCGAGTCGACCCCGCCGCTGACGGCCGAGAGCACAGGCGCATTGCCCACCTGGCGGCGAATACGTTGGACGCTTTGGGTGATAATCGACTCAGGCGTCCAGTCCGACTGAGCCTGGCACACATCGCGGACAAAGCGGCGGAGTATCTCAAGCCCGGCCGGAGTGTGATGAACTTCTGGATGGAATTGCAGGCCAAAATAGCGCCGCTCAAGGTCGCCCATGGCGGCCACCGGGGAGTTGCCGCTCTGGGCCAGGGCGACAAACCCGGCCGGCAGTGTCTCGATCCGGTCGCCATGTGACATCCAAACGCGCTGCGCCTGTTCAGACAGGAGCGGGTTGGGCCGCAGAGTCTCCAACTGGGCCGGGCCGTATTCACGGTCGGCGGAGGCAGCCACGCGCCCGCCCAGGGCATGGGTCAAAGCCTGCATGCCATAGCAGATCCCCAACACGGGCAGCCCGCTCTCCAACACATAGGCCGGGACTTGCGGAGCATCCGGCGCGTAGACGGAAGCCGGCCCACCCGATAAGATGAATCCCTTGGGGCGCTGGGCCAGGACTTTTTCGGCCGGCGCATCCCAGGGGAATAATTCGCTGTAGACCTGCAGCTCGCGCACCCTGCGGGCGATCAACTGCGAATATTGCGAGCCAAAATCGAGAATCACAATCCGATCGGTCATCATGATTCCTGAAAAGTGATCTGATCGCCCTCCATGGAACGAATGATCGCCAGGGCCTCGATCGGCACACCCAGGCGCTCCAGCGCGGCGCGCCCGCCTTCAAAAGTCTTCTCAATCAGCGCCCCAATGCCCACAATTTGTGCGCCGGCCGATTGCGCCAGGCGCACCAGGCCCAGGATCGTGGCGCCGGTGGCCAAGAAATCGTCGATGATCAAAACCTTCTCGCCTCCGGCCAAATATTCAGGCGAAACGATCAACTCTACCGTGCGGCCCTTCGTATGCGAGGGGGTTAACGTTAAGAAGACCTGATCCGGCATGGTGATCGGTTTTTGTTTGCGGGCATAAACCACCGGCAGGCCCAGGTGCATGGCAGTGGTTAACGCCGGCGCGATGCCCGATATTTCCGCCGTCAGTACCTTTGTAGCCCCAACATGCCGGAACCGGCGGGCGAACTCTTGCCCACACTCATCCATCAGCAGCGGATCAACCTGATGGTTAATAAAACTATCCACTTTCAAGATGCCGTTCCCCAGGTTTTTGCCATCGGCCAGGATTCTCTCTTGCAATGCGCGCATCTCGCCCTCCCAAAATTTCAAATTTGGCTTGATTTTACAACGCCTTCAGCCTGTCTACCAGGGTCTTAATTTAAGAGAGTTGTGTGTTAGAATCCGCGGTTAATGTTGATCCTGGCCTCTAATTCTCCGCGTCGTCGCCAATTGCTCGCTCTGGCAGGCTGGACGTTTTCGAACATACCTGCCAGCATCGATGAGCAACCGTATCCCGACGAAGACCCACAAACCTATGTAGTCCGCCTGGCAGAGCAGAAAGCACGCCGCGTCCATACAGATCTGCCGGCAGATTCCTCTCTACCAGCCTATATCGTTGCCGCCGATACGACCGTCGCAGCCGGTGGGCAGATCCTGGGTAAGCCTTTGGATGAACAAGACGCGCAAGACATGCTGCGCCGGCTGCGCGGCGGCGTTCACCAGGTCTATACCGGGCTGGGCGTCATGCGCGTCGCGGATGGAGAGCTGCGCACCGAGCTAACCGCCACAGATGTGCGCATGCGCAACTATTCCGACGAAGAGATTCAATCCTATATTGCGACCGGTGACCCACTCGATAAAGCCGGAGCGTATGCAATCCAACACGCGGGTTTCCACCCGGTAGCCGCCCTGCGGGGCTGCTATGCAAACGTCGTGGGCATGCCAATCTGCCGCCTGGCGCACCTCCTGCAAGGGTTCGGCCTGGCTCCTGATGCTGAACCGCAATTGGCCTGCAGCAGCTCGACCGGGCAACACTGTGGCGTATATGAAACCTTTGCCCATCGTGATTGGCCTTTGGATTTTGAGTAAATGAAGCTACGCCTGGCGATCCTGGTTTTATTGATCTTATTTGCGGCTGGCTGCGGACCAATCCGGCCCGACCTGGCAACCCCCGGCGTCTCGACTGTCGCCCCGGCGCTCACCGATCTGACCGGGCTGCCCGACCCCCAGACCGCCGCACACAAATATCTGGATGCCTGGAAAGCCGGCGATTACCCAACCATGTACAGCCTGTTGACTTCGATCAGCCAGGCGGCGCTGAGCCAGGAGGAATTCACACAGCATTACCAGGGGGTGGTTAAAGAGGCTAACTTGAGCAGCGTGGATTATGAAATCCTATCCGCCTTGACCGATCCAGAGCAGGCGCAGGTCAGCTACCGCATCAAGCTGTCCAGCCCTTTGGTCGGCGAAATCCAGGCCGACACACAGATGAACCTCAGCCTGGAACACGGTCAATGGCGGGTGCAATGGGATGATACCCTGGTCCTACCGCAGCTCAAGGGGGCCAATTATTTGTCGATGGACCGCCAGGGCTACTTGCCGGCGCGGGCGAATATCTATGATCGCAACGGTCTGGCCCTGGTGGCACAGGCCGGCGCGACCGCCATCGGATTATACCCAGATCAGATCGACCCGGCCCAGGCGGATTTGCTGTATACAAAGCTGGCGGATTTGACCGGCTTGAACGCCGAATCGATCCGGGCCAGGGTCGCAAATACCCCGCCGGGGGCAGGCTGGTATGTACCGATCGGCGAATTACCCGCCGACCAGGTTGCCAACCAGTATGGCGAGCTTTCCAGCTTCAGCGGTTTGGTGCTGGAACCGTATAAGGCGCGATATTATTTCGATAACGGTGTGGCTCCGCACGTAGTCGGCTATATGGGCGCAATACCCGCCGACCAGTTGGAAGATTATGAAAAGGCTGGCTACCAGCCAGGCGACCGGGTCGGCTTGAGCGGCCTGGAGAAATGGGGCGAAAAGTACCTGGCAGGACAACGCGGCGGCGCTTTGTATGTGCGCAATGCCCAGGGCCAACCCGTTACACGCCTGGCGGAGGTTTCAGCGCAACCAGGGCAGTCTATCTACACCACACTCGATCGTGATTTCCAGGAAGGCGTCCAGCAGGCAATAGGCGGACTTCGTGGGGCGGCGGTCGTTCTGGAGCGGGACACCGGCCGGGTCCTGGCCATGGTATCATCCCCTGATTTCGATCCGAATGCATTCGAGCCGGTAAATTTCAACAGCGAAACCCTGCTGGATGAGCTGAATAGCCCCACGCAACCCCTGTTAAATCGGGCCACGCAAGGCCAATATCCCCTGGGGTCGGTTTTTAAGATTATCACCATGGCCGCCGCGCTCGAGAGTGGAATATACAAACCAGGCAGCAGCTATTACTGCGATACCGTTTTCAAGGAGCTTCCCGGCGCCACGCTCTACGACTGGACGCACGAGTATAATTTCCCCGCCAGCGGAACCTTGACCTTGATCGGCGGCCTGATCCGCTCTTGCAATCCGTGGTTTTACCACATCGGCCTGGACCTGTTTAACCGCGAAAAAGGCAATCTGATCACCGAGATGGCGCGCGGCTTTGGCCTGGGCAGCCCGACCGGCATCAGCGGAGTAGATGAGCTCAGCGGGCAAGTTCCCGAGCCGGAAAGCCAGATCGACGCGACCAACCAGGCAATTGGACAGGGAGCTTTGTTGGTGACTCCCTTGCAAGTGGCAAACTTCATTGCCGCCCTGGGCAACGGCGGCACGTTGTACCGGCCGCAGTTGATCGAGAAGGTTGTTTCACCGGGCGGGGAAGCGGTCTTCACCCTACAGCCGGAGGCCATCGGCGAACTGCCGATCAGCTCCGGAACTCTGCAGGCGATTCGAGAGGGGCTGGTAGGCGTAGTCGAGAGCACAAAACCGCGCGGCACAGCCCAGCACGTTTTCACCGGCCTGGATATCCCGGTAGCGGGCAAAACGGGCACCGCCCAAACCGGGATCAGCGCCCCGCATGCCTGGTTCGCCGGTTATACCGATGCGCAAGACCCGGAGCATCCGGACATTGCCATTGCGGTGATCGTGGAAACCGCCGGGGAAGGATCTGACTATGCCGCCCCGATCTTTCGCCGCATCGTTGAGCTGTATTTCCGTGGGTTGCCGGGCAAGCTCTACGATTGGGAATCGACCTATAACGTCACCCGCACCCCATCCCCGGATGATCTCGGAACCCCGACGCCAAGTCCATAAAAAGAGCCAATTACCGTGCATGTGAACTGCTCCATCTGCGTCGATGCGCTTACAGGTAAAGAAAAATGAAGTCCATGTTGCCTGGATTAATTGTTCGCAGCCAATCCGGCTTTTATACCGTAGAGACCGCAGAGGGCCGGTGGACGTGCGAGCTGCGCGGCCGTCTTAAGAAAGGGCCCCGCCTGGGCGATGTGGCGGCTGTTGGAGATCGGGTACAAATAACGCCGCTTGACAACACAAAAGGTGTGATCGAGCAGTTGGAGCCGCGCCAGCGTATGTTTTCGCGCCTGGCTCCCCGTCCACAGGGCGTTTACCAGCAGATCATCATCGCTAACCCAGACCAGGTGGTGTTGGTGTTCGCCTGCAAACACCCGGCGCCGCGCTTGGGCATGCTGGATCGCTTCCTGGTAATCGCCGAGAAACAGGACATCCCGGTCTTAATCCTGGCCAATAAGATCGATCTGGCCACGCCGGTCGAGGCCGATGACCTGTTCGGGCGCTATCCGCCGCTCGGCTATCCGGTAATTTACACCTCGGTTAGCGCCGGCCAGGGTCTGGACGATCTGCGCGGGCGGTTGGCAGACAGAATATCGTTGTTCGCCGGCCCTTCCGGCGTGGGCAAGTCTAGTTTGTTAAATGCGATCCAACCCGGCCTGGGGCTGGCTGCGCGCCAGGTCAGCCAGGCTACCAACAAAGGCCGCCACACCACTGTGGTTCGTGAGCTTTTTCCGCTCGAAAATGGCGGTTATGTAGCCGATACACCCGGCTTAAAAGCGTTGGCTTTATGGGACATCGAGCCGGAGGAGTTGGATGGTTATTTTCCTGAGCTGCGCGACCTGGTGCACCAATGCCAGTTTAACGATTGCACCCACCGCCACGAACCCGGTTGCGCTGTGCGGCAGGCCGTAGCAGACGGACGCATCCATGCTGAACGCTACCAGTCTTATATCCGCATGCGTTATGGCGAAGAATTGCCTGTATAAGAAATGAACTTTTTTAAGCTGCTCAGCGTATTATTAATTACAAAGCATGATTGGGCCTTTTTATCAGTGAATGAAAGATGGTCTTATACTTATTTTTTATCCATTGACCCTTTTTTTAGTTGTATAATATACACTCAATCTGTTTAGTCTATGCAATTATCTTGTTGGAGGAGAATCAACTTTCATGACTCCGAGTAATGGGCGCCCCAGCATTTTAAGAGTTGAAGATTTGGAGACCCGATTCAAAACCCCCGATGGTACAGTATTTGCAGTAAATGGCGTCAGCTTTGATCTAAAAGAAGGAGAAACCCTGGGGGTAGTGGGGGAAAGCGGTTGCGGCAAAAGTGTGACGATGCTTTCCTTGATGCAATTGATACCCACCCCGCCGGGTGAAATCGCGAACGGTAAGGCCTTTTTCCACGATAACGACTTGCTTACGCTCAAGCCAGATGAAATCCGGGATGTGCGCGGTTCACAAATCGGCATGGTCTTTCAAGACCCGATGACCTCATTGAACCCGGTATTGACGATCGGCAAGCAGGTTTCCGAGCCGCTGATGCTTCACTTGAAGATGAATAAAAAAGAAGCAGAACAACGCGTGGTGGAGCTGCTGCGCCTGGTGGGCATCCCCGAAGCGGACAAACGCCTGAGCCAATATCCACACCAGTTCTCGGGCGGTATGCGCCAGCGCGTGATGATCGCCATGGCGCTGGCCTGCAACCCACAAATTCTGATCGCAGACGAACCGACTACTGCCTTAGACGTAACCATCCAGGCCCAAATCATCGACCTGGTCAAGCGCTTACGTGAAGAGCTGGGCATGTCGATCATTTGGATCACGCATGACCTGGGCATCATCGCTGGCCTGGCGCACCGGGTGGTGGTCATGTACGGTGGATTTATTGTTGAGGAAGCCAGCGTCAAAGAGTTGTACGCCAATCCGAAGCACCCGTACACGTTGGGCCTGCTCGGAAGCCTGCCGCGCCTGGATAGCGACGAGTATAAACGCCTGCATGATATTCCCGGTTTGCCGCCGGTCTTGATGGAAAAGCCGGCCGCGTGTCCCTTTTCGCCTCGCTGCCCGTACGTCTTCGAGAAATGCAAACAGAATCCTCCCCTGATGGAGATAAGCGTCAATCACCGGGCAGCCTGTTGGTGGGATGTACAGGAAGGGAGTCCACGCTAATGGCCGAAACGATCAGTCCCAACGGCAACTTGCTGCAAGTCAAAGACCTGGTGATGCACTTCCCCATCATGCGCGGCATACTGCAGAAGCAGGTAGGCGCGGTGCATGCTGTGGATGGGATCACATTCAATATCAAACATGGAGAGACGTTTGGCCTGGTGGGTGAATCGGGCTGCGGCAAATCCACCACTGGCCGGGCAATTTTGCAGCTCTATCACCCGACCTCTGGGCATGTCTTATTCGATGGCACGGACCTGACCGCTCTCAAAAGCGAAGACATGCGCCGTATGCGCCGGCGCATGCAGATGATTTTCCAGGATCCGTACGCCAGCCTGAACCCGCGCATGAGCGTTGGTCAAATCATTGGCGAGCCGCTCATTGTGCACGGACTGGCCGAAGGGGACGAAGTTAAAAAACGAGTCGAAGAATTGCTGACGATCGTGCGCTTGAGCCCGACCTTTGCTGACCGCTACCCACACGAGTTCTCCGGCGGGCAGCGCCAACGGATTGGGATCGCCAGAGCATTAGCATTACAGCCGGACTTCATTGTAGCTGATGAGCCAATCTCAGCCCTGGATGTCTCGATCCAGGCGCAAGTGATCAACCTGCTGGAAGATTTGCAGGAAAAATTTGGCCTGACTTACCTGGTCATCGCCCACGACCTTTCGATGGTGCGCCACATCAGCGACCGGGTGGCGGTGATGTATCTGGGCAAGCTGGTCGAGTTGACTTCGCGGGATGAGTTGTATAAGCATCCGCTGCATCCTTATACGCAGGCGCTGCTCTCGGCGGTGCCGGTACCCGACCCTGTGATTGAGGAGAAACGCCAGCGGGTTATCCTGGAAGGCGACGTGCCGAGTCCGGTTAACCCACCTTCGGGTTGCCACTTTCGCACACGCTGCCCGCTGGCGGAAAAAATTTGCGCGGAAAAGGATCCCGAGTGGCGGGAAGTTAAGCCCGACCACCTGGTGGCCTGCCATATGGTTTAGTGATCAGGCGATCAGACGATCAGGCAACTTGGCGCTGCGGCAGCCTGGCCGCCCAAGCGCCTGAACGCCTGGTTACCTGGTACTGAGAGGAGGTGGTCCCTGACGTAAAGCAAAAGAAACAGACCTATACACTATCGGTTCAGAAAACTAACCAATTCTAATCTTTTGAGGAGAAGAAACATGCGTAACAAACTATTTATCGTAGTCTCGCTGGTAATTTTGGCGAGCATGGTCCTGGGCGCTTGTGCGCAGCCAACTGCTGCGCCGGCCACTGAGCCACAGGTCGTCAAAGAGACCGTGATTGTGCCAGGCGAGGCGCAGCCGGTGGAAGTGACCAAGATCGTTGAGGTTACCGCTGCTCCGCCCGCTGAGGCTCCTAAAGCCCCAGTGCTGCGCATTAACCTTGGTAGTTACCCCGACATCGTCGACCCGCAGAAGTCCTCCTTCGTGAACGAAATTGCGCACCTGCAGATGATTTACGAAGGCCTGACCCGCCTGGATAAGGACCTGGCCACGGTTCCTGCTGCGGCCGAGAGCTGGGAATATAATGCCGACGCCACCGAGCTGACCTTCAAGCTGCGCGATGGCCTGACCTACAGCGATGGCACCCCGTTGAACGCCATGCGCTACCAGTACGCCATCATGCGCAATATCAACCCGGAAACCGCCGGCGAGTACGCTCAGATCACCGACGAAATCCTGGGCGCGCCCGAATGGCGCACCGGCGTGGATGCAGATGGCAAAGCTGTCTGCCAGACCGATGAGGAAAAGGCTGCCTGTATGGAGACCGTCAAGGCAAACGTGGCGGCTCTGGATGCAGCCGGCAATGCCTGCACCGGTTACGATCAGGTCGACTGCACCACCCTGAAGATCAAACTCAGCCGGCCTGCGCCTTATTTCCACACCATTATGGGCCTGTGGGTCACCTTCCCTGCCAAGGAAGAGAATATCTCCGAGGGCGGCGAGAACTGGTGGAACAGCTCCAAGTACCAGATCGGCAACGGCCCCTTCGTGCTGCAGAACCTGGAACCCTTTGTGCGCGGGTATTTTGTCCCGAACGCAAAATACTGGGCAGGTACACCCAGCTATGACCTGGAGTACAGCTATATCACCGATAGCGCTGTCTCTTTTGAGGCCTATAAGAACAACGAATTTGACATGGTCGCCCTGGCGTCTGAAGACCTGGCGACAGTTCAGAATGATCCCGAGCTAAGCAAAGAAGCCAATATATACCCCGGCTCCTGCACCTTCGCCGTAATGTTCCACCAGCTCAAGCCGCCCTTCACCGACCAGAAGGTCCGTGAAGCCTTTGCCGAGGCGTTGGATCGCGATGCCTGGGTGACGGATGTCCTCAAGGGCCTGGGCGCTCCGACCCTGACCTGGATCCCCAAGGGCTTCCCCGGCTTCCAGGATGGCGAGACGCGCTGGGGCTTCGATGCCGCCAAGGCCGTCCAGACGCTGACCGATGCCGGTTACAAGACCGAGAACGGCCAGTTGATCGGCCCGGATGGTAAAGCGATCGAGATCGTCGATACCTTCTCGGACACCCCGCGCAACCGCACCCGCCACGAGTGGTTGATCGCCAAGTGGAAAGAGGTTTTGGGCGTCGAGCTCAAACCCAACCCGGTTGAGTCGACTACTTACACCGCCCTGACCAAGGATATCGCGACTGCCCCGCAGTTATTCATCCTCGGTTGGTGCGCAGACTACCCCGACCAGCAGAACTGGCTTTCTGTGTATTGGAAGACCGGCGGCTTTGGCGAGCGCATTGGTTACTCCAATCCTGAGTTCGATAAGCTGGTTGACGAGGCCGACACCACCGTTGATCCAGCCAAGCGTGCTGAGCTCTACCAGCAAGCGCAAGATCTGTTGGTGGCTGGCGCTCCCGTGGCCTTCATGTGGAACAACGTCAACTCTTACCTGGTCAAGCCCTGGGTGACAGGCTTAAACCTGACCCCGCAGGACGCTGGTTGGGCAGGCAACCAGACCCCGTTGAGCATCACCGTGGGTCCAATGCCCTAATTGGTAAACCGATGATCGGCAGGCCGGACGAAGCCTGGCCTGCCGATCACAGGAAATTGTTTGTGGTGAAATGGGGTGCAACCCACCCCATTTCACCAAAGAGAAATAAGGCGGAAGTTTTATGACAACTTATATCATTCGCCGGTTGCTGTGGTTGATCCCTGTGGTCATTGTCGTGGCCGGGATTACTTTTATCTTGATGCACTCAGCCCCTGGCGGCCCCTGGGACCGGGATTTAAGCACGCGCCAGGTGGACGCCAGTACCCAGAAACGCTTGAACGAACAGTTCGGCCTGGATAAGCCGCTCTGGCGCCAGTTCACTGCTTATATGATTGGCGATGTCAACAGCAAGGGGGAGTGGAAGTGGGGTTTGGTGGGCGGAAACCTGGGACCGTCTTACCGCACGCGCGGCCGAGATGTTCAGGATATCCTTTTCCAGCCCCCGGAAGATATGCCGTTCTGGAAAAGCCGTTTTGGTTATTCCCTGCGCCTGGGCGTCCTGGCTCTCAGCCTGGCCGTGTGTATCGGCATTCCGCTGGGGACAATCTCCGCCTTGAAGCAGAACAGTTTTATTGATTACATCAGCATGTTTATCGCCACATTGGGCATCTCGGTGCCCAGTTTTGTGATTGCAATTTTCATGATTATTATTTTCGCCTCCTGGTTGAAACTCATCCCGGTAGTACCCAAGACCTGGACGGATCCCCGGGTATGGATCATGCCGGCGGCGGTGTTAGGGTTCGGCACACTGGCGTATACCACGCGCCTGACCCGCACCTCAATGTTAGAAGTGATGCGGCAGGATTACGTGCGCACGGCACGCGCCAAAGGCCTGACCGAGCGCGCCGTGGTGACAGTGCATATGATCAAGAACGCCTTGATCCCAGTCGTGACAATCCTCGGCCCGGCCCTGGCAGGCCTGGTGACCGGTTCATTTATCATCGAAACCATGTTTGGCTTCCCTGGCATGGGACGCGCTTACGTCCAGGCGATTGGCCAGCGGGATTACTCGATGATCATGGGCACAACGCTGATCTACGCCATCCTGATCGCGGTGGCTAATTTGAGCGTCGACTTCATTTACGTGCTCATCGATCCACGCATTCGCCTGAACGAGTAGGTATAATCGAGGGATTTTATGGCAGTTGAAACGACCACCCCCGCTTCTCAAGTTGCTGATTTACACGTGGCCAAAAAGTCACGCAGTCCAATGGCCGAGTCCATGCAGCGCCTGTTCCGTAATAAGGCGTCTATTGTGGGCATAGTGATTATCTCGGCCTTTGCCATTATTGCCATCTTTGCGCCCTATATCGCCCCCCACGACCCGCTGCAAATGAATAGCGGTAAGGACTTCTTGCCGCCTGCCTGGGTCGAAAAGGCTCAAAATGGCAAATCCGGCGATCCAGAGTTCTTGCTTGGCACAGACACGCTCGGTCGTGATGTGCTCTCCCGGGTTTTATATGGGGCGCGCGTTTCCATGATCGTCGGTTTTATCCCCACTACGATCATCCTGTTGGTCGGCACCTTTATCGGCCTGATGGCAGGTTTTTCCGGCGGCAGGACGGATAACCTGCTGATGCGTTTTACCGATGTAGTCTACGCGTTCCCAGATTTGTTGTTCTTTATTATTGTCATGATTGCTTTGCGCGACACCCCAATCGGGACTGCGCTCAACGGTTTACTTTTACTATTCGTTGCACTGGCGATCGTGAACTGGGTGGGCACGGCGCGCCTGGTGCGCGGCCAGACGCTCTCACTCAAACAAAAAGAGTATATTGAGGCGGCTCGCTCGATCGGCGCTAAGAACCCACGCATCATGCGCAAGCATTTGCTGCCCAATACCTTGGGCGTGCTGATCGTCAGCGCCGCTTTCCTGATCCCCAGCATGATCATTACTGAAGCCATCCTGGGCTACCTGGGCCTGGGCTTACGGCCAGCCACCGACGCGCACTCCTTCTTCGTCACCAGTTGGGGATCCCTGCTGCTGGAAGGCCAGACGGCGATCAATGCCCAGCCCTGGATGCTGCTGGCGCCGGCGATTTGCATCGCCCTGATCGTGATGGCCTTCACCTTCTTGGGCGATGGCCTGCGCGACGCGCTCGACCCACGCATGCGCGGCACACAATAAGGGGCTATGTCGAACCTGGCGGATCGCGAGCTGGTCTTACAACTCCAAAGCGGCAGCGTGGAGGCTCTCGGCGAGCTCTACGATCGCTACCAGCGCATGGTCTATCGCACGGCTCTGGCGATCACCGGCGACGCCGACGCGGCAGCCGACCTGCTCCAGGATGTGTTCTTGCGCCTGTTCCGCTTCGCCGGCCACATCGATAGCGAGCGACCTTTGGAGCCCTGGCTCCACCGCATGACCACCAATCTCTCGTATACCTGGGTGAAACGCAGCCGGCGTTGGCTGCATCCCCTGGAAGACCTGGCAGATCGCATAACCGGCTTTAACCGCCAATCGCCGCACGATGAGGTCGAGCGTAACGACGAATGGGAAATTGTGCAGCGAGCCGTCTCCACTTTACCGCTAGCGCAGCGTATTGTGGTGGCTTTGTATTATCTCAATGACTTATCATTGCAGGAAATCGCCGAGATATTAGAAGTTCCAGTAGGAACGGTCAAGTCACGTTTGCATTATGGTCGCCTGGCTCTAAAGAAACGACTGGGGCTGGACGCCGATGGCATTTTGGATCTGAATTACAAAAAATCTTAAGTCAGGATCTGGCGATGGACCGTTATATACAGCAAAATCTGAAAAATTGGGCTGCCCGGCAGCATGCTCCAGAGACTGCCCGGGCGCGTTTACTGCTCATCGCTGCTGCACAGACTTACCCGCTCGAGGAACCGGCAAATTTAAACTGCGAGAGTAACCTGGCGCTCCTGGCTGATTTTCCCAGCCTCGTCGATAGCTCGCCCCCCAGGAATCTGGACCTGGTGTGGTTATTCCATATGCCGATTCCGGCCTTGCGAATGGTTTGATTTTATTTCACTACATTATTTTTCACCACGGCGTGGTGAAAAATAATGTTTTAAAGGAACGAATGGATTAATGATTAAAAGAAGCCTGTTGTATTCCC
The DNA here is from genome assembly GCA_041912175.1 of Anaerolineales bacterium. GTDB lineage: Bacteria > Chloroflexota > Anaerolineae > Anaerolineales > UBA4823 > CAZAGA01. The sequence goes on from JAYRNN010000316.1 coordinate 24,463, forward strand.
TTGTAATCTTGATTCTATTGAGCGCCTGTAATTCCGGGCCCAATCCTACAACTGCCCCGGTCAAAAAAACGGAAACGTCGAGCGCCCCCCTGGCGGTAACGCCGTCGCCCAGCCCGACCCCGCTGCCCCCGCGCCAGCTCACCATCTGTATGCCGACCGAGCCAGAATCATTATTCTTGTATGGCGACGCCTCTGAGGCTGCCCGTGGCATTCGAGAGGCGATTTACGATGGTCCGATCGACCTGCGTAACTTCGCGCTGTCCCCGGTCATCCTGGATGCGCTTCCCACCCTTGAAAATGGCGGGGCGGCGCTCCAGCCGGTGGAGGTTTCCCCCCACGACCTGATCATCGACAGCCAGGGGACCCTAACCAACCTGGCAGAAGGGGTGAGCTACTTCCCCAGCGGCTGCGCGGCGTTGGATTGTGCGCAGACGTATTCCGGCCAGGACCCGGTCAGCATGGACCAATTGGTCGCTCGCTTCAAACTGCTCCCCGGCGTGCAATGGTCGGATGGCGTGCCTGTAACCGCCGCCGACTCGCTTTATTCTTTTGAAATCGCACATGCTTTAGGCGCCAGCGCTCGCCCAGAGCTGCTGGCGCGCACGCAGTCTTACCAGGTTGTGGATGAAAGCAGCCTCGAATGGCGCGGGATACCCGGTTTGCGCGACCCATACTATGCCGAGAATTTCTTCGGCCCACTGCCCCGCCACGCCTGGAGCGATTTAACCGCCGGCCAAATCATGACCGATACCCTTTCTACCCGCTCCCCGTTGGGCTGGGGTCCCTATGTAATCTCGAACTGGTCGCCGCAAAGCAGCCTG
>JAYRNN010000317.1:0-24233 GCA_041912175.1 Anaerolineales bacterium
AAATGACCTTGCTGCGCGGCATGCTGATTGCGGGAGTGATCGGTTTTCTGTTCTCGCCCAAGCCGCCTGGCTGGCTGTCCTGGCTGCCGGCTGCCCTATACGGGCTTTCTGTCACGGCAGACATTCTAGACGGCTACCTGGCGCGAAAGACAGGCCATGTCACTTCATTGGGCAGTGTGCTGGATATGAGCTTTGATGGGTTAGGCGTGCTGGCAGCAGGCGGCCTACTCGTCCAGTATCGCATGGCGCCGTTTTGGTACATCCTGGTTCCGCTGGCGCGATATATTTTCCTGTCAGGGGAGTGGGTTTTACACAAAATGGGAAAACCGGTGTATGAGCTGCAACCGAGTATCCGCAGGCGGTTATTTGCCAGCTTGCAGTTTGTTTTTATTGCGGTGGTGCTTTTCCCGATCTTCCCGCCGACTTTGACTCGTATGGCGGCAACTTTCTTCGCACTGCCATTTCTGGCAGGTTTTGCGCTCGATTTTTTGGTGGTCAGCGGCGCCACCCGCCGTTACTCGATCAGCGGAGCCGGACAAACAACCAGCCGGCGAATCCTACCTCTTGTTCAATTAACCACGCGTTTGGCGTTAGCAGGTTTGGCGGTAGCCGTATTCCGGCAGACTGCGGGCTTGCAAAGTTTGGGTCTGGATATACCGACGCTGATTTCTGTTTACCTGCCATTGCTGGTAGCCATGCTGGCGCTGTTCGGGATAGCCGGCCGGATCAGCGCAGGTCTCGCCCTGGTTTTATTGGGAGTAAACCAGATTTATTTCGTTCCAGAATTCTTGCTTTCTTTGCAAGCCGCCGGTTATACCCTGCTTGTCTTCATGGGCAGCGGACCATTTTCGCTCTGGGCCCCCGAGGAGGACTGGTATCAACATCCGATTGGCGCACCACGGCGAGTCCCAGCAACTGTAGAGAGCCATGAAACGCTTATTTAAACCAATTAATTTGTTGTGGGCGCTGCTTCTGCCGGTTGTGTATATCGCCATTCGGGTTTTCCCGTGGCGCGATATCTTTCAGATTCTGCTTTCGCTAACCGTACCAGAGGTAGCCATTATCTTGGGGCTGAACGGTTTGATTTTGTTCTTATTTTGTGCGCGCTGGTGGCTGATCTTACGCGCTTATGGGTATTCAATTCCATACCCGAAATTATCTGGCTATCGCATGGCAGGTTATGCGATCAGCTATTTCACGCCAGGCACACAATTTGGCGGAGAGCCGCTGCAAGCTTACCTGGTCCATTCTCGCCATGCGACGCCCGTTGATGTTTCGGTGGCCGCGGTAACGATCGACAAAGCGCTCGAGCTTTTTGCGAATTTTTCGTTTCTTGCCATCGGGATTTTCCTGACAACCAGCTTTGGGTTGATCCCGGGTTTATCTCACCCTGGCCTGGCAGGTTGGATTTGGCTTTTCCTGATCATTCCGGTTGTTTACGGCGCGGCGTTGTACCTGGGCCGGTTTCCCATCTCGGCGGTGGTCGATCGGCTGCCCACTCGGGTGTGGTTCCACCCGTTATTGAAGAAGCTCCCGCCATTTGTGAGTACTATTGAGCGCCAGATTGCGTTTCTATTGCGCAGGCGCCCATGGCTGATTTTATGGGCGCTGCTGATCTCAAGCCTGGTATGGTGCTTAATGGTCCTTGAATACGGCCTGATGGCTGCTTTCTTGGGGGCGCATTTGTCGCCCTTACAGGTGGTGGCAGGTTATACGGCCACCCGGCTTGCGTTTCTAACCCCGCTGCCGGGCGGCGTTGGTCTGTTGGAAGCCGGGCAAGTCGTGGCGTTGCAGGCTTTTGGTTTTTCCAGTGCTCTGGGTCTCAGCCTAAGCTTACTGATCCGGGCGCGCGACCTGACAATCGGCCTGTTTGGCCTGTGGGTGGGCAGCATGGCCGGCGCTAGGTCAGAGAAAATCGAAAAATCTAACCAAGAAGAACCGGCCATACGAGTTGGCGAGCCGGAGCCAGTCTTAATCGATCGCTCGTGATCCCGAGTGGATTTATTACGCCTGATGATAGGAGGTTTCCATGGAAGCAAATGCGATTAAGAAATTGAGTGCGGTGCAGATTGGCATCATTATAACCACGTTGATCACCGCGGGTGTTCACTTTACTTTGCTTTTTCCGGACGTCACGTTCATCCTGAACGCGCTCGGCTACCTGACATTGCTGGTTGCATTCCTCTTACCAGCTTTGGCAAAATACCGCAATTTGATTCGCTGGGCGTTTATCCTGTTCACCGCGGTCACGATCGCGGCCTGGCTCATGATCGGCGAGCGGAGTACTTTAGCGTATCTGACCAAACTCGACGAGGCAGCGCTAATCGTCTTGCTGTTTTATGATCAATTCGATAAATGAATCTTTTACCGGAAAACACGTCCCAAGCTGGGAGTGTTTTATCGGGTCGGAGGAAGGTTATGCAAACCCTAAAAGTTAACCGGGCTGTCTCGGCTCGTATCCCTACCGAGGAAGATGAATTCAGGCTATGCCTGTACACGAATAACCAGGATGAGAAAGAACACCTGGCATTGATTCTGGGAGAAGTTGAAGATAAACAGGATGTGCTGGTGCGCGTCCATTCAGAATGTTTCACAGGCGATGTATTCGGTTCTCGCCGTTGCGACTGCGGCGACCAGCTTCACCAGGCAATGCGCCAGATCGCAGATGAAGGCGAAGGCGTGCTTCTCTATCTTCGCCAGGAGGGGCGGGGGATTGGTTTGCTGGATAAATTACGCGCCTATAATCTACAGGATCAGGGTTATGATACGGTTGAGGCCAACCTGTTGCTGGGTCATCAGGCAGATGAACGCGATTACACAGTCGCGGCTCGTATGCTTGAGGATCTGGGCGTTCGCTCGATCCGTTTGCTTACCAATAATCCGAGTAAGATCACGCATTTACAGGAATTAGGGGTGGAAGTGAACGCGCGTGTGCCGGTAGAGGCAGCCATATATGCCGATAATGCGCAATATCTTTTCACCAAGGTGCAGCGCATGGATCACCTCCTGAACCTGAGCCACTGGGCGGTTCCAGGATTGCAGGTTTCATAAAATGTATCCGTTCGAGCAGTGGCTGGAACAAGCTTCCAACCATTACCTGGCAACGCGCCGCCCGTTGGTCAGCCTGTGCTATGCACAAAGCCTGGATGGCAGCCTGGCCGCTCGGCGTGGCCAGCCAATGCTGTTGAGCGGTCTGCCCGCGAGCCAGTTAACCCATCGTTTGCGGTCCCTGCATGAAGGCATCCTGGTAGGTGTGGGAACTGTCCTGGCGGACGATCCGCAGCTTAGCGTGCGGTTGGCCAATGGCCCAAACCCCCAGCCAATCATCCTGGATAGCCGGCTGCGCATCCCATTGAGCGCTCGATTGCTGCAGCCAGAGCAGACCGCGCCGAAGCCCTGGATTGTCACCACCGGGCCGGTTAATTCAAAACGAGCCGAGGAACTGGAAGCGGCCGGGGCGCGGCTGCTGATCTTGCCGGAGGCCGCCGGCAGGGGCGTCAATTTGCAGGCCTTGTTAGAGCGGCTTGGGGGTGCGGGTATAAAAAGTTTGATGGTTGAAGGCGGCGCACAGGTGATCAGCAGCTTTTTGGCGCACGGCTTGGTCGATTTTACAGTGATCACTGTTGCTCCTTGTTTTGTGGGTGGTCTGAATCTTCTTGAGCCTGGAAGTATGGCAGGAGGCGGTCTTTCACCACTGCGGTTGAAAGAGGTAGGATTTGACCGCCTGGGTGAAGATTTAATCATTTGGGGCAGGTTGAGGTGATTTCCGTCATTTTTGAGAAACCAGGTGTAGTGCAGGCGCGCGAAGAAACCCTTCCCGCGCCGGCTGCCGGCCAGGTGTTGGTGCAAACGCTGTTGTCGGCGATCAGCCCAGGCACAGAAATGTTGATCTATCGTGGAGAGTTTCCGCCTGGACTGGCTGTCGATGCCAGTATCGCATCCCTGGCAGGTGGTTTCCACTACCCGCAGCGCTACGGGTATGCACTGGTTGGCCGGATTGTGGAGAGCGGGGCGGGCATCGATCACGCATGGGAGGGTAGGCTGGCCTTCGCCTTCCAGCCGCATGCCAGCCATTTCCTGGCAGAGCCCCACAACCTCATACCTCTTCCGAGCGGGATCTCGGCTGAGCAGGCGCTCTTTTTACCCAATATGGAGACGGCGGTCAACTTTTTAATGGATGGCGCACCGTTGATCGGCGAACAAGTAGTCGTTTTTGGACAGGGGATCGTTGGCTTGCTGACAGCGGCCTTGCTCCAGCGCTTCCCATTGGGCCGTCTTGTGACCATAGACCGATTCGCCGCACGGCGCCAGGCATCCTTAGCATTAGGTGTATTCGCCAGCCTGGAAGCACAGGCAGGAGAAGGTAATGAAAGCTTATTTTTGATCAACCAATTAAAAGATCTCTTGCCAGGCGGAGCCGATCTGGCTTTCGAGGTCTCCGGCGCGCCGAGCGCGCTTGACCAGGCGATCGCGGTTACGGGTTTCAACGGTCGGGTGGTGATCGGGTCATGGTATGGGCAGAAACGCGCAAACCTCGATCTGGGAGGGCAATTTCACCGCAGCCATATGCGCTTGATCAGCAGCCAGGTGAGCATCCTGGCTCCTGAACTGAGCGGCCGTTGGAATAAGCAGCGGCGCTTCGAATTGGCCTGGGAGATGCTCCGCCTGGTGAGACCGGAGCGGTGGATCACGCAGCGTTTCCCGGTCCAAATGGCGCCAGCAGCTTACCACTTGTTGGACAATCATCCAGAGCAGACGATTCAGGTCGTCTTCACTTACTAAACCGAACTATTCAGAGGAGGTATTTTATGCGAAAACCAGGTATGATCATGTTGCTGTTTGCTTTGGCGCTGGCAGCTTGCACATCGCCAACCGCTCAGCCAGTTCAAGAGGCGACTGCGCCGATCCAAGCGCCGGCCACCGCTCCCACTGCGGCAGCCTCTACAACTGCGCCAGCCGAACCAACTGTGGCGCCGGTTGAGCCAACGGCGGGGTCCGGCGCTGCCCCCGCTCCAGCGGCAGGGGTGATGGTGTATAAGATCGTGCCGGGGGAATCGATCGTTACCTATGAAGTCGGCGAAACGTTTTTAAGTGATAACCGCTTCAACCTGGCAGTTGGCAAAACCCCACAGATCAGCGGAGACGTAACCGTTGATACAAGCAATCCACAAAACTCACAGGTGGGCGAACTTCAAGTCGATATCAGCCAGTTCCAATCAGACAGCACTCGCCGGGATGGGACGATCCGAAGCCGTTTCCTTGAGTCGAGTAAATACCCGATCGCCGTGTTTACTCCTACCAGTATCGAAGGTCTACCTGCCAGTTATACCCCCGGCCAGGAGCTAACCTTTAAAGTGACCGGCGATCTTAAAATCAAGGAAGTCGTCAAGCCGGCGACCTTCGATGTTACTGCGAAGGCGGATGGCGACAGCCTGACAGGTATGGCGACCACCACCATCCTGATGAGCGATTTTGGGGTGGGCCCGATCAAAATCGCAAATATGCTGGGCACAGAAGATCAAGTTAAGCTAACCCTAAACTTTGTCGCCAGGCCATAGGAGATGAATCGCGATGCGAGGCGGTTGTCTTGTGCTTCTGGCAATCGTCTCGCATTTTATTTAACCTGCGCTATAATGAGAGGACGATGAAAAACCCACTCGTGGATAAGCAGATTCTCTTAGGCGTGACAGGCTCGATTGCTTGTTATAAGGCGGCGGAATTAGCCTCGAAGTTGGCTCAGGCTGGGGCGCGGGTGGACGTGATTATGACGGCGGCTGCCCAACAGTTTGTAACGCCGTTGACCTTCCAATCTTTGACTGGCCGGCGCGCTTATGTAGACGGGGACCTATGGGGCAATGAAGGTCATGTGCAGCATATCGGCCTGGGCAAGGCTGCCGATATTTTCGTAATTGCGCCGGCTTCAGCGAATACCATTGCGAAACTGGTGCATGGGATTGCGGATAACTTGCTCTGTGTGACTGCTTTAGCTGCAGTTTGCCCGGTCGTCGTGGCCCCTGCTATGGATGGCGGTATGTATGCTCATCCTGCCACCCAGGCCAATCTGGATGTTTTACGCCAACGAGGCGCCGAGGTGATCGGCCCGGCAGAGGGGCGCCTGGCTTCTGGGATGGTTGGATTGGGACGCATGGTCGAGCCGCTCGAGCTTTTCGGGCAAATCCGCTATCGGTTGGCGCGTTCGGGCCCGTTGCAAGGGAGACGGATTGTAGTGACCGCTGGCGGTACACAGGAGCCCATCGACCCCGTGCGTGCGATCACAAACCGCTCTTCGGGCAAGCAAGGTTTCGCCCTGGCGCAAGCGGCTTTGGATCAAGGGGCTGAAGTGACTTTGATCGCCGCCCCAACAACCTTGCCTATTCCGGTTGGCGTGCAGCGTGTAGATGTGCGTACAGCTCAGGATATGCTTGAAGCTGTTTTGGCGGCTGTATACCAGGCGGATATATTGATCATGGCGGCTGCCGTAGCTGATTTTCGACCGGCCAGCCGGGCGGATCAAAAGATTAAGAAAGAGACCGGCGTGCCCGAGCTGCATCTGGCGCGCACGCAGGATATCCTGGCGGCGGTGGCAGAGCGCAAACTTCAGGTGGGCTGGCCGCGCCTGACGGTGGGTTTTGCAGCCGAGTCGCAGGACCTCTTGGAGAACGCCCGGGTTAAATTGAACGCCAAGAAACTGGACCTGATCGTGGCTAACGATATCACCTCGGCAGAAGCGGGCTTTGGGGTCGATACAAATCGCGTAACTCTCCTCTATGCTAGCGGCGCGCAAGAGAGCCTCCACTTGATGGATAAAGCAGATGTTGCTGAGAGAATTATAGATATTTTGATCGAGATGCTGGAGATCGGACCACAATGACTACTTCGGCTGGAACGGAATGGATCGTACATCTTTGCACAACCCAGGCCTGGCAGTCAGCGCTGATGAATGGTGATTATCGCGCGGCCTCGTTGGAAACAGAGGGCTTCATCCATTGTTCCCGACCCCAACAAATCTTATGGGTTGCGAATGAGTTCTATCCAGGTGAGCCAGATTTGCTTTTATTGTGGATCGATACTCAGCTTATTCGCTCTGGTGTTGTCTGGGACAGCGTAGGCGACCGGACCTTTCCGCATATCTACGCCCCAATCAATCTCGAAGCTGTTCGGGCGGTGAGTGATTTCAACCCAGACCCCGATGGCGTCTTTAGAATAATTGCAATTCCCGAGCAACTGGCTGGATTATAATTCTCAGACAAAATGAAATCATATGTCTGATTTTTGGTATGAAGTGTTAGCAGGAGCCAATATGCCTTTGAAAGTCGGTCAAATTGCCCCCGATTTTTGTCTGGAGAGCCACCTGGGTAAGAAAGTCTGTTTGAGTGATTATATTGGAAAGTACAATGTCGTTCTTATCTTTTTTCCATTGGCCTGGACGCCGATATGAACGGGCCAGATCCCATCTTACCAGGCCAGTCTTGGCCGGTTCGATGGGGTCGAAGCCCAGGTTCTGGGTATCAGTGTGGATAGCAGCGCCTGTCTTGTAGCATGGGCAGAAAGTTTGGGCGGTATCACTTACCCGCTCCTGAGTGATTTTTATCCTCATGGACACATTGCGAAAATGTACGGAGTCTTTCGCCCCGAGGATGGCTTCTCTGAGCGGGCGATCTTTGTGATCGACAAGTCTTGCATGATTCGCTATGTGGACGTGCATGACATTGACCACCAGCCGGACAACGAAGTATTATTCGGGGTCCTGGTCGATTTACAGGCGCAGCGCCCCGTGACCGGCGCAAAACCTCCGCTCGCGGATGATCCAAAACCCTTCGATGAGCCTGAAGCGGATGTGGTGATGTACTGCACGCCATGGTGTCCGGCCTGTCGCAGGGCGCGCGCTTATTTTCAAGAGAATGGTATTCAGTTTACGGAAATCGATATTACCCGCGACCGGGGCGCCGCGCAGCGAGTGCGGGGATGGGCGAATGGAAATGAAACCACACCAACCTTCAACATTAAAGGTACGATTATTATCGACTTCGACAAAAACAAGGTGGCGCGAGCGCTTGGAATCCTCTAAGCAGCCTGGAAGTCCGGCGATCTTTCGCTATTGTGCACTCGCGATGATCAGTATGCTGCTGGTCAGCGTATGGTTTTATTCTGGCGCGTTGTTTCGCGTTGGAACCGTTCAGACTGCTTGGGCCGACTCCCCCGAAGGCAGACCTACAAATACCCCTAAGCCGACGAAAACGCCTACCCCTATTCCGACCAATACACCCACAATTACACTGACGCCAACGAATACACCCTCTTCTCAACTTAGCTTGCCAATTGTCATCAAGCAAGCTACCTCAGAGCCGGCTGGGCCTAAGCCAGTACCACCCACAGTGATACCCACACAAGCGCCAGAAGCCCCATCATTACCTGCTTTCTGGATCTATATCTTCGTTTTATTTGCAATTTCAGCGGCGGTTGTAGTGCTTATAATCATCGGCCTGGTACGCGCCAAGAAAGATAATCAAGGCAATTGATTGAGGATGTAGGGCGCTTTCTTGGTTGATTGCACGGCGGCGTAAGGTCTGACGGTTGTCACGAGGCGAAGCGCAGGCGCAGAGCATGGCGCTCTGCCGTGAGCAGGTCAACCAACTGCTGGAATGGCAGGCGGATTCTGCCGAAGCGAAAAGGAAAGGCTAAAATATGGGCGGATGGATTGGGCTTGAGTGGTTGCTCCTGATCCTGGCATTGTCAGCGTTCACAACAACGGAAAAATTTACCGCTACGGCCGGGGCCGGGTTGGTGATCTTATCGGCTGCTTCCGTCGTCCGTGCTATCCGCACCCGCCATTTACTGCCGCGCACCGGATTGGAGATTCCATGGGCGCTCGGCCTGATCAGTGGAGCTGTTGCATCCTGGATTTCCTATGACCGGTCGGCGGCAATCTTGCAGTTTTCCCGCCTGTTGGCAGCTTTCGTCGTTTATTATGCCGTTGTCGCCTTGCCTGAACGTAAGCTGCGTTGGCCTGCGACTGGTTTCTTGGCTTTCGCGGCTGCCCTGGCGGTTTACTGGCCGCTCCAACATGATTTCGCTGCTGAACCAGGCAAGCTGGCTCTGATCACCCACGCAGGAATTTTAATGAATAGCTGGCTGACCGGCCTACCCGGCCCGAAAATCCACGGAAATGTAGCTGCCGGAACCCTGTTGGCGGCATTGCCATTTGGAGTCATCCTGACCCAGAATGCGTGGAGACAAGGCAAAACCTGGGCTGCAGTACTCTTTGCCTTACTGACGGGGGGCGTGCTGGGCGGGTTATTTATGACCAGCAGTCGCGGGGCCTGGCTGGCGTTGTTTGGCACGGCGTTCCTGGCAGCCCTGGCCTGGTTCCAAAGGGGTTGGTTGCCTGAGCGTAAACAGCAGATTATTTTCTGGTTTTCGATCGCCCTCCTGGGGATGTTCGCGCTTGGATGCGTGCTGCTTAGCGGTAATTTCGACCGTCTGTTGGGCGCTCTGCCAGACCCTGGCGGTGGGCTGCAAAGCCGGGCAGTCTTGTGGAGGCAGGCTTGGCATTTGGTGGGCGATGTACCCTTCACCGGCAGCGGTCTGATGAGTTTCTGGCTGGTGCATCCGGTATATGTCCTGCTGCTCAATGTGCCATACATTGCCCACGCCCACAACACCTTCTTGGAAGTGTGGGTCGAGCAGGGTGTACTGGGCTTTTTGGGGTTGATCATGGCCGGTCTGGCGGCGGCGACCTGGGCCTGGAAAGCTCTCCAGCGCCAGGCGATATCCGTTTGGGGCTGGACCGGTCTGGCGGCTTTGACTGCAGTCTTTCTTCATGGGATGGTGGACGTGGTGTTTTATGTCACGCGTCTGCTGCCGCTGATTGGTTTGTTGTTTGGCTACACATGGTTTTTGAATACTCCTTTCCAAACAAAGTGCAGCGGGGACATTAATCAGTCGGAGAAGAATCGGGCTTCTACGAGTGATCTCAGTCAAGATGCCGCGCGTTGGCCCGCGCAAAAGCGGGTTCGGAACGTGGCGCTACTGTTTGTTGCGGCGGCCGGTTTGATCATGTTGTTCCTGTTTTTCTGGCGGCCGCTCCTGGCGATGTGGTATGCCAACCTGGGCGCGGTCGAGCAGGCTCGTCTCGAGCTCATGCGTTACGACCCGCAAAAATTTGATACGTTTACCATTGACCAAGCGCGCCAGTCGCTTGACTTGAGCGACTCACAAGCTCGTTTTGCTCAAGCATTAGCGATTGACGCGGAAAACTTGACTGCTCGCCAGCGCCGGATACAGATTTCCCTTAGTTTGGGCGACTACCAGTCCGCTTTGAAGGACGTCACTTATTTATGGCAGTCTGGACGGCGGGATGAGGTGACCCGCCTGCTTTACGGGGATGCCTTGATCGCGAATGGCCAACCGCAAGCGGCGGCCGAGATCGTGCACGGGTTAACCTGGGGTGAGCCTCGCATACTCTTTCAGGCCTGGTATCGTTATTGGCTCAATCAAGACTATCGCCGCGCGGCTGATGCCTGGTCTGCTGCCCTGCTGCTTGACCCTCAATCTGAGCAGATCGGAAATTGGCTTGCACAGGCGCGCTTCAAGATAAAATGAGACTCGATTGATCGTTAAAAGGTAAAACGTTATGTGGTTGGAGGCCATTGAGTGGGCATTTCGATCGTAATTCGTTGCTATAACGAGGAAGAGCATATTGGAAAGCTCCTGGCTGGGGTGCTGGCCCAGTCGATTAAGGATGTAGAAATCTTGCTGGTGGATTCTGGGTCGACAGATGCGACGCTTTCGATTGCCAGGCAGTTTCCGGTGGAGGTGCTGGAGATTGCGCCGGGTGACTTCTCGTTCGGTCGGTCGCTTAACCTTGGCTGCCGGGCTGCGCATCACCCATTGATCGTGATCGCCAGCGCGCACGTATATCCGGTTTACCCTGATTGGTTGGAGCGGTTATGTGCGCCGTTTTCTGACCCACGAGTGGGGTTAACCTATGGCAAGCAGCGCGGCGACCCGCACTCGAATTTCTCGGAACAACAAATCCTGGCGCGCTGGTTCCCGGATGGCGCTGGAGGAGCCCAGGTTCATCCATTTTGCAATAACGCCAACGCGGCAATCCGCAGGTTGGCCTGGGAGAAGCGACCATATGATGAGAGCCTGAGCGGCCTGGAGGACCTCGACTGGGCGCGCTGGGCGCAAGGGGAAGGTTACCAGATCCATTATACGCCGGAGGCGGAGATCATCCACGTGCATAACGAGACCCCACAGGGGGTGTACAACCGCTACCGGCGAGAAGCGATGGCTTTCAAGCGTATCTATCCCGAGGAGAAGTTCGGGTTGTTTGATCGCGTGCGCTTGACGACAAGTAATATCGCCAGCGATGCGTGGCAGGCGCGGCGCCAAAAATGCTTGATGAGGAATATGGGCAGCATCGTATGGTTCCGTTGGCAGCAATTCCGCGGTACGTATGTGGGCTACCGGCAGGCAGGCCCGTTGAACGAGCAACTCCGGCAAACTTTCTATTATCCCGCGGACCAAAGCATGGCAGGATACAACAAACCGCGGACGGTAGAGCCAATCCATTACGAGCAGCTCAAACGGGGAGAGAGGCGCTAAGGCGAGGCCAGGCGTATGCATATTCTCTATCTCTGCCAGATCGTACCTTACCCGCCGGACGCCGGGCCAAAGGTGCGAGCATACTATACGCTTCGATACCTGGCGCAGAAGCATAGAGTTACCTTGCTGGCTTTTTCACGACCTGATGACCGGCCGGAGGCGCTAGAACACCTGCGTCAATTTTGCACGGCTGTGCACACGGTACCCATCCGGCGTAGTAAAAGGCGTGACGTGGCGCAGATGCTGTCCAGCATGCTATCTGGTCGTTCCTTCATCATCCAACGTGATTTTGTGAAAGAGATGGCCCAATGGGTGGATCGATTGCTGGAAGGCGGTGATGTCGATGCGGTGCACGCAGACCAGTTGTGGATGGTGCAGTATGCGCTGCGAATCCAGAATCTGATGGCTAAAGGTTTAAAAGCTAAGCTTGTCTTGGATGAACATAACACCTGCTTTCAGATTGTGGAGCGCCTGGCAGATGGGGAAGGCAATCTGCTTAAAAAATTGGTCTTAGAGCGCGAATGGCGGGCGTTGAGGCGTTTTGAAGCCATGGCGCTTGGGCAGTTCGACCAGGTGGTTACCGTCACGGAAGAGGATCGGCGAACGCTCCAAGCCTTGCTTGCTGCAACATCTAGGCGAATAAGCGATCGCGATTTGCTTTCGGCGCCTGTTATTCCAAAATTCACGACCATTCCGATCTGTGTGGATACTGAAGCTTTTCGGCCGGTCTCGCCCCAGCCGGGCGCCAGAGATGTGCTGCACTTGGGAACGATGTTTTGGCCGCCGAACGTGGAAGGGGTGATCTGGTTTGCTCGCCAGGTCTGGCCATTCGTGCAGGCGGCTGTGCCAGAGGCAAGGTTGATAATTGTGGGTAAGAACCCGCCGGCGGAGGTGCAGGCGCTATCACGGGAGACATCGCCAGGCGATGCGGCGCGAAGCGGTGGGGTGCGGGTGATTGGATATGTGGCCGACCCGCAGTCATATCTTGAACAAGCAGGGGTATTCATCGTGCCGCTGTTTGCGGGGAGCGGTATGCGGGTGAAGATCGTGGATGGATGGCGATGGGGATTGCCGGTAGTTTCGACGACGATCGGCGCTGAAGGGATCCGCTATCGGGATGGGGAGAATATTTTGATCGCAGATGGACCGGAAGCATTCGCGGCAGCGGTGGTGCGAGTATTCGATGAAACAGATTTGAACCACCGGCTGCGAGAAAATGGGAGGCGATGGGTGGAGGAGCATTACGATTGGCAGCGCGTATATCCAGCCTGGGATGATGTCTATGCAGGTTAGGAGATAGCCTTGAAAGTATTGGCGACGGGTTCGTTAGGAGATGTGAAACCTTTCATGTAACAGCCAGCCTTTCTGAGGCGCTCAGGCGGCGCGGTTGAGGGTAAGTCCGGCGCCGCTGCCATGTTAAAGGGTTGACGGCGGAAAAGCTTGCCATGGCAATTCTGGCTAGCCTGGAGGATGGGGAGATGGGCCAGAAAGCGATGAAAATTGGCCGACAAATGCGTTCCGAGCGAGGCGTGGAATGCGCTTTGGAGATAATCTGTAATCATTTACAAAAAATTTAGCTAAATTAAATTGCGTTTGTCGATTTTTCATGTATATTTGACGTAGAATGTAAGGCAGCCTGTGGACGGGGAAGCGAGGATTTCTTTAATGAGTTAACTGTAGCTGCCACGAACGGAATGACTGGTCTCAATTAGGTATCAGTGACCGGTAAAAAATCCGCCCTGCCAATGCCTATTCTAGTTGCTGGCAGTGCAACACTGGTTGGATCATGACGGCTGAAGAGGAGATCATATGGGAGAAGACACCGATTATAAGAGAATTAGCCAGGATGTTTGCTTGGGCAAGGATGTGAAAGTCTATGCTTTTGTCAACCTGTATGGATGCGAGATTGGAGATGAGAGTCGGATTGGGACGTTTGTCGAGATCCAAAGGGGGGCGCGGATTGGACAGCGGGTTAAGGTTTCCAGTCATAGTTTTATTTGCGAGGGCGTGGTGATCGAAGATGAGGTCTTCGTGGGGCATGGCGTAATGTTTATTAATGATCGTTACCCACGCTCGACAACGCAATCGGGCGATTTGCAGGGGGCGGAAGATTGGACCCTGGAACAAACCCTGGTGAAGCGGAGAGCCTCGATTGGCAGCAATGCGACGATTTTGTGTGGGGTGACGATTGGGGAGAACGCAATTGTTGGGGCAGGTAGCGTGGTGACACGCGATGTGCCTGATAATGCAGTGGTGGCAGGCAACCCGGCGCGCTTCAAGCGCTGGATCCATGAAAAATAAGCTATCAAAAGGAAAAATGAAAATGAATAATTCAATTCCGCTCGTTGACCTTAGAGCTCAGTATGAACCTTTGAAAGGGGAGATTCAAGCCGCCTGGAATGAGGCGCTCTCAAGTATGCGTCTGTTTCTTGGTCCGAATGTGCAAGCTTTCGAGAAGAATTTTGCCGCTTATTGTGACGTGGCCGACGCGATCGGGGCGAGCGATGGCACGACAGCGCTGCATTTAGCGCTGCGGGTATGCGGTATTGGCCCAGGCGATGAGGTAATAACGGTTTCGCATACTTTTATTGCCACGGCAGAGGCGATCTTGCTGGCAGGGGCCCAGCCGGTCTTTGTGGATATCCATCCGGACACCTATACCATGGACGTGAGCAAGATTGAAAGTGCGATCACAGAACGCACACGGGCAATCTTGCCGGTTCACCTGTATGGGCAATGCGCCGATATGGATCCAATCCTGGAGATCGCCAAGCGGCGCGGGCTGTTTGTCATCGAAGACGCTTGCCAGGCGCATGGCGCGACCTACAAGGGGCGCAAGGCGGGCAGCATGGGGACGCTAGGCGCTTTCAGCTTCTATTTTTCAAAGAACCTGGGCGGTTATGGGGAAGGCGGTATGGTCACGACTTCCGACCTGGCGCTGGCGCATAAGGTGCGCATGATGCGTGACCATGGCTCAGAAAAACGTTACTACCACGAGATGTTAGGCTGGAATGGGCGATTGGATGAACTGCAGGCAGCAGCGCTGCGGATTAAGCTGCCTCACCTCGACGAATGGAACCAAAAGCGTTTGCAGGTGGCCGAGTTTTATAATGAGAAACTTTCGAAGATCGGTCTGATTACGCCCCAGACGGGCGCCGGCAATTGCCATGTCTATCATCTGTATGTGGTGCGCTACGCTGATCGAGAGAAACTGCGTGCCTATCTAAACGAACAGAACATTGGCACGGGTATCCATTACCCGGTGCCAGTGCACCTGCAGCAAGCTTTTGCAGAATTTGGCTTTGTGCGCGGTAGCCTGCCGGTCACCGAACGTGTGGTGGATGAGATTTTATCTCTGCCGATCTACCCGGATTTAACCATGGACCAGGCAGCGCGCGTTGTTGATGAAGTGACGCGTGCAGTTGCGTGATTTTTACGCCTTCAGTTTTCCTTTTTAATGTAGGAACCGGGCAGCAATCCAGCCCGGTTCTCGCATTATAATACAGGCCTCTATGATTAAGACTGTGCCCCTTAAGCAGGCCCTGGCTCAAACTTTGCGCCTGGATCGCGCGCTGCGGCTGGTATGGAAGAGCGCCCCGGGTTGGACATTGGCCAATGCGGGGTTGGTAATTGCCCAGGGCTTGCTGCCGCTGGCCGGCCTGTATCTTGTGCGCCAGATTGTAGATGCAGTGAGCGCGGGTATCACGAATCCTGATAAGCAGGCCGCGTTTCGGCAGGTGTTGGTTTGGCTGCTGCTGGCCGGCGGGGTTGGGATTTTGACTGCGCTGGCGCGTTCGCTGGGGGAACTGGCCGCGCAGGCGCAAGCCCAACTGGTCACGGACCATGTCTCGGATGTGCTGCACTCCCAATCGATTCTGGTTGATCTAGAATATTACGAAAACCCGGCGTATTACGATACGATGCATCGCGCCCAGGCCGAGGCGCCTTACCGGCCGACTTCGATTGTCAACGGATTGGTGCAGCTTGCCCAGAATGTCGTTTCCCTAGTAGGTGTGGTGGGCTTATTCCTGTCTTTTAGCCCACTGGTGGGTATGGTGATGCTGTTGGCGGCTTTCCCCGGTGCGTTCGTGCGTTGGTATTATGCGCGCCGATCTTATCAGTTTGAAGAACAGCAAGCCGCGACCGAGCGCAAAGCCTGGTATTACCATTGGGTGCTGACTGATTCGGGGCATGCAAAAGAAGTACGTTTGTTTGACCTGGGTAAGTTATTCAAAAGGCGTTACCAGGATCTGCGCCAGCAATTGCGCGAGGGACGCCTGGAGCTAGCCCGGCGGCGGTCCCTGGCCGACTTTTCTGTCCAGGCCCTGGCGGTATTGGCAATCTTTGGCACGCTTGGCCTGGCAGCCAATCAGGCGTTGATGGGACGAATTAGTCTGGGCGACTTGACGGCAATCTACCTGGGTTTTCAGATCGGTCTGAGCTCCCTACAGGCGATTCTGCACAGCCTGGCTGGTTTATATGAGGATAATCTGTTTTTAAGTCAATTCTACCAATTTTTGGAACTGCGACCGGTCATCCGCGCCCCAGAGGATGTACAGCCAGCGCCGGTGCAGCTCGAAAAGGGTATTCGTTTCGAGGGGGTAAGTTTTTCTTACCCCAACACCTCTCAAGAGGCATTATCCGGGGTCGATCTCGAATTATCTCCTGGACAGGTGATTGCCCTGGTGGGTGCGAACGGTTCGGGCAAGACGACGCTGATCAAATTACTGTGTGAATTGTATATCCCAAAGAACGGGCGGGTGATCGTCGATGGGGTTGATTTACGCCAGTTTGATCCGGTGGATTGGCGCCGGCAGATCAGCGTGGTTTTTCAGGATTTTGTCCATTATTATCTGACAGCCCGAGAAAATATTTGGTTGGGGAATATCACCTTGTCGCCTGGAATAGATGCAGTGGAAGATGCGGCGCGCCAATCTGGTGCAGACGCGGTTATTCGAAGTTTACCCCAGGGATATGACACTGCCCTGGGAACCTGGTTTGAGGATGGAAAGGAACTCAGCGGCGGCGAATGGCAGAAGATTGCCCTGGCGCGCGCCTTTCTGCGCGATGCCCAGATCATTGTGCTTGATGAACCCACCAGCGCGCTCGATCCGTTGGCAGAGGAGGACCTGTTTCGCCAATTTCGCCAGCTTCTGCATGGGAAGAGCGCCATTTTGATCAGCCATCGCTTTTCTACTGTGCAAATGGCGGATTATATTTATGTGTTGGATAAAGGCAGTATATTAGAAAAGGGCACCCATACTGATCTGTTATCGCAAAATGGGTTGTATGCCAGGTTCTACCAGGCGCAAGCGGCTCACTATCGAGAGATGCCGGCGTAGATGTAAGATAAAATGGGGACGATGATGTTCATAACTATGACGTAGGTAATGCAGGTGGAAATACAGATCATAGGACGAGGTCCGTTTTTGGAAGTTTTTATGGAAATTTAATGACTGGTCAAGTTATAATCCCATAGAATTAAGTGTCAATAGCAACGTAAGTATCCCTAGGTTGAGACATGTAAAGAAGGGTTGAGTCTATCAGGGTTGTTAATCAAAGCAATCTGCGGCGGGGCATACTCCAAGAGTGGCATGGTAATTTTATGAGAGTCCTCATTGTTGATCAACACGTCTTATTTAGGGAGGGGCTGGCAAGCCTGTTAAATGGTCAGCCCGATTTTGAAGTAATCGGCGAAGCAGGATCTGCGGAATCGGCTGTAGAGAAAACCAAAAAACTGCAGCCTGATTTGGTGCTCTTTGATCCGGCCTTATCAGATGAGAATAGCCTTGCAGCTATCGAGAACATAACCAGTAACTGCCCAGAAACAAAAATTGTGATCTTGAGTATGCAGGAATCTGATACGCTATTATTTGAGACGATACGGGCTGGAGCAGATGGCTATCTTTTAAAAAGCATGCCGATCTCAGCTCTTTTGGCCTCACTGCGTGCTACCCAACGCGGTGAAGCTGCCATATCTCGGCGCATGGCCGCCCGCATATTGGATGAATTCCGACGATTGAGTGATAAACGGATTCCTCAGCACGATGGTTTCGAGCGATTAACCGAGCGAGAGATGGAAATCCTGATCCAATTGGGTAAGGGTATATCCAACCTGGAAATTGCCCAAGAACTATTTATTTCGGAAAATACTGTAAAAGTTCACGTACACAATATTTTGGATAAGTTGGATTTGCGGAATCGGCGCGAGGCATATACGCTTGCTCGCGATAGTGGATTGGTGCGATCCTCAGGCGAGAATTATTCATCAAATGGGCATAGCAAAATCCAGCGACAGAAAGGGTGAACGGTTTAGTTCGTTACAAGCAGAGCTTGTCAGGTTTTTCACAAAGTATTAGATTGTGGTTCTAAATACAGAAAATAATCGAATAAATATAGTACCTTTCTAATCCGGATAGTTTAGGTGGGATTATTGACTAAGTAAATAAATAAGATAGAATTCATGTAAATCGTACGTTTCTTGTTTACCTGATAATGTTATCCGACTTTTAGACGGGGCTTATATTAAAGGGCTAGACAATTCAGCATTGACATACAACTGGTTTCGTGTTAACATTGGCGCTCAAGTGTGACATTTTCGTAGCAAAATAATATTAAAAAGTCGTGTTTGCGCAGCGAAAGTCAAATTTAGATCTGTCAAATTGGCGGAATGGCGCACTTCAATATCGATTGTTATGCATCAACCGGGATTGAAATGCATAACGGTGCGGCGTCTGTTTTTCTAAAAAAAATTCAAATTCTGTAAAATTGATTGTCTGGAATTAGCTATTACTTTATGGTCTAGAAGTTGCGTCTGCATAATACGATATATTTACTCAAATTGGTATATTTTTAATGGTAATTTTACAAGTAAAACGGTATCAGGGATGATATTATAAAAATTATCTCGACCGGTTGCCGCCAGTCGAGATAAGGCGCTAAAGCTGTGGGAAGCAGTCTGTGCGCATTTAAATTATATCACAATAATAGTTGTAGGAATACGAAAAACTGCATAAAAACGATATAAATAATCCGCTGCTGGGAACATAATACCCCCATTCGGGTTACAAATCTCTAGATGTTTTTTGAGTATGGCAACGCCCGGATGAGCCGTGAGCACAGTGATCGTTGAATAGGAATGTATAGAGGACAGATTGAAACGAGTTCTGGTAATTAGCGGCGAGCAACTATTATTGGCAGGCGTCAGGCACATTTTGGATCAGGAAGGCGATTTAGAAATCCTGAGCACACCAATCTCCGATGTGGTTGCAATTACACAAGAGATTGAGCTTTTTAAGCCTGAGGTAATCGTTGTGGAAGAAAGTATGCCTTGGGCGAACTCGCTGATGATGTTCGATTTATTAAAAGCATATCCGGAATTGCGCGTGGTTGTTGTGAGTGCTGACGAAAATCGCCTGCAGGTCTATGAGAAGAAAGAAATCCTAATTTATCAGTTAGGTGATTTCTTTTCGGCGGTGGGAGTTGGTAAGTATTTGAAAGTCTCTTCTCAGAGCTTACCGGCCGATTTTGCCGGAGCCTGATAGCTGGATTTAGTGGGGCAGTCGTGAGGTTTGAAATTTCCGACCACAACGGAAATAAACAGGACACCGACTGAATTGAATAGCGAAAATAGATTAATGTGCCCATGTCGGAAGGGCGGAGCTTGCCTTGATTTCGTTGCTTTTTATAATAATTGAACTGATGCTTTTTCTTCTGCAGGCTGCTATGGCTGTCATGGTCGGCTATTTATTGTTGCTTACCCTGGCTTCTTTCTTTGCCGCGCGGCGCACGAAGATTGAGCACAACATCCCGATCCTCCGGTTTGTGATACTCATTCCGGCTCATAATGAGGAACGATTGCTACCTGGGCTGTTAAACAGCCTGAAGCAAATGGATTATCCGTCTAATTTATATGAAATCCATGTTGTAGCTGATAACTGCTCAGACCAAACAGCCTTGGTTGCTGCTCAGGGAGGCGCCAGGGTTCATGTACGGACTGATCAGGAAAACCCGGGTAAAGGGCCAGCGTTGAACTGGCTACTGGAACGCATATGGCGCTCGATGGACTTGATGCCACAGGGTGAGCCTGATATCAATGCGATCCTGATTTTGGATGCGGACTCGATTGTGAGTGCAAATTTTTTGAGCGTTATGGCAGCTCATCTGGGTCGTGGAGAAAGAGTTGTCCAAGCATATTATGCAGTCCGTGATCCCGGTCATTCATGGAGCAGTGGTTTGAGATATGCGGCTCTGGCCGTTCTGCATTTTTTGCGACCACAAGGAAGAACAGTGTTGGGCGGTTCGGCCGGGTTGAAGGGCAATGGGATGGTGTTTTCGCGAGACATACTGATGCAGCACGAATGGTCGAGCTCCGTGACGGAGGATATCGAACTACACATGGCGCTGGTTTTAAATGGTGAACGGGTTATGTTTGCTCCCGACGCAATCGTATATGGAGAAATGCCCGAAACGCTGGCAAATTCGAAAACACAACATGCGCGTTGGGAAAGAGGGCGGTTGGATATGAGTCGCCGTTATGTCCCACGGCTAGGAAAGAAGATTTGGAGTGAAATGATGAATCATCGCTTCAAACAAGCATACCTTTTCTTTGATGCCATCATGGAACACGTGATCCTGCCTTTTTCAATTTTAGTTGGGGCGAATCTTCTTTTGGTTTTGATCAACCTGGGTTTTCTTGCGCTGGCCAGTGAATGGGGCCGGATCGGAGCGCTTGGTGTTGCCAGTATCCGGATGTCCGAAATAAATCTCTTTATAAGCATCGGATTGTTGTTGGGACAAATTTTTTACTTGATTGCAGGTCTTTTGGCTGTCCGGGCGCCCAGCAATATTTACCTGAGCTTATTGTATGTGCCGGTCTATATGGTGTGGAAATTCGTGCAATATGGCCAGGTCATTATCGCGAAGGGTCAACCTGAGTGGGTACGTACAAGAAGGAATGAGGGATAGAGATGGAAGTTAGTCAAGTTTCGGAGCGTTCAACGCTTCGCACAGAGGAAATGTGGGCTGACCTCATTTCGGGCTTACATCCGGCCGAGTCGCTCGATATAGTCAACGCCGCTTCAATCAGTAATCAGGCAACGAGTGAATCTGTTAATATGTTAGCCGCAGAGGCAAGCCTCCAGGATGCAAAAACAGCTCGCATGTTGGAGATATTTGCGAATGAGCAGTTTGATACGCTGCGTAGTATCCAACAGATGCGTTTACTGATGATCACCTGGATTGTTCGCAATAAGATCATGGGCAGTCTGAAACGTGGGATGGATTTGGCGCTTTGTTTTTTTTCCTTCCCCATTGTGCTACCGACTGTTTTGGTGACCGCGATCGCCATTAAACTAGACTCGCCAGGCCCGGTATTTTTCATGCAAGAGCGTGTGGGCAAGTGGGGTAAGCCATTCAAGTGTTATAAGTTTCGCTCGATGTTCATCGACGCCGAGGCAAGAAAAGCTGATTTGATGCACTTGAATGAGGCGGATGAGATCGTGTTCAAGATTGCAAAGGACCCACGCGTTACGCGGGTGGGGCGCATCATCCGTAAGTTAAGTATTGATGAAGTCCCACAGCTCATCAATGTGTTAAAAGGCGATATGAGCTGGGTTGGTCCTCGGCCGCCCGTGCCTTACGAAGTGGCTAAATACAAATTTGATCATATGTTGCGTTTGAATTCAATGCCCGGAATCACAGGGTTGCAACAAGTGTCAGGGCGCAGCGATGTTAGTTTCAACCGTTGGATAGAACTCGACATCCAGTATATCGAGGAGCAAAGCTTAATGAAGGATATCGAAATCTTGATCAAGACGATCCCGGCGGTTATCTCAGGTAAAGGGGCGTATTAAGATCATGGCACGGGTGGGCTCAACCTCGGTAATTCTGGGTGTGCCGATTGACAATCTTGATATGGCGCAAACGCTCGACCGTTTAGAGCACTTTGTTGAAATTGGGCGCGCAACGGGCAGGGGACACCAGGTGGCTACTGTAAATCTCGACTTCATCACCAATGCGCTTGGCGACCCTGAATTGCTTGGCCTGCTTCAAGGCGCCAGCCTGACGATGCCAGACGGCATGCCGGTGGTATGGGGGGCGCGCTTATTGGGCGAGCCAATGCGGGAACGGGTAGCCGGGGTGGATGCAGTATTGGGGCTGGCTGAACGGGCGGCCCGGAAAGGTTATTCCTTGTATCTATTGGGCGCCGCTCCTGGCGTGGCCCATCGAGCGGCCGAGATTCTGCGCGAGAAATTTCCTGGATTGAAGATTGTGGGCGTTAGCTCGCCGGTTGTTCGGAAGGATGCTGAGACGGATGAGTTCGTGATCGAAGAGATACGCTCAGCACAACCGGATATCTTGCTGGTAGCCTTTGGAAACCCTAAGCAAGAAAAATGGATTGGCAGGTATGGCGCCGAATTGTGTGTGCCAGTCATGATCGGGGTGGGGGGTACGCTTGATTTTATCTCTGGTGCAAAAAAACGTGCACCAAGATGGATGCAGAATAGTGGTTTCGAATGGACATTCCGGTTAGCCCAGGAGCCGGGCAGGCTTTGGCGGCGATATGGAAAGAATATGCTTGTATGTGCTCCGCAGTTGGCAAAGCAATGGTGGACGATCAAGATGATCAGGGCTTACGAACCGCGCGGGGCGAGCGCCGCTGAGGCGTACCTGGCGCAAGCAGAAGAATTTACGCTCTGTTATAGCACATCCGAATTGGGCCCGGTTGGGCCTCTGCAAACAATCGCTATGATTCAGCCGCAGCGTTGCTTAACGATCGACAACTCGGAGTTCTTTTACTCAGTTTTTCAACGGGCTCTATCGGTAACGCCGAACATTTTGATTGATCTTTCCAAAACGGACTACCTGGATAGTTCGACTTATGGGTTATTGGTTGGCTTTACCAGGCAAGCGCGTGATGCCGGTGGGGATTTATCGCTCGTTTCTGTTTCCGAAAAAATCCACCAGGCGTTGACGATGCTGCGTTTGAACAAATTTATTCGTATTTACCATGACTCAGACACCGCGCAATTGGAAAACCTTGGGAACGATAACCCGTGTGAAGAGGTATGGCAATTTACGAAACCTCCGCTGTTGAATGTGTACTCGGAAACTGCATAAGCGGAGAATTGGAAAATACGATGCAGGTGGTTCTACTCGCAACTGGTGGAATTAATAAACTTTGGCCGCTGACTGAAGCGACGCCATCTCCGCTTTTATCCATTGCAAATCAGCCTGTGATGGAGATTGTCTTGGAGCAATTAGCGCGCAGCGGTTTAAAGAAAATTCTGGTTTGCGTTCACCACAAAGCCGGGAAAATTGAGTCTTATTTCAGGGACGGGCGGCGCTGGGGTATGACCCTAGATTACGTTCTTTTACGAGAAGAGTGGGGGACTGCAGGCGCAATTCGTTGGGCGAAACCTTTGATCGAGGGGACGTTCCTTGTAATGCCGGCAGATGCGATCGTTGACGTAGATCTAAACGCTGTCCTGGAATTCCATAACGCCAGCCATCACTTGGCGACTGTGGTATTGCATGATTGTTGGACCGGGCAGGCGGAATCAGGCAGGGGCAATTCTGAAACTGGGGTGTATGTTTTTGGGCCCCAGGTGGTGGAGTGGATTCCTCCACGGCAGCAGTTCGATATCCACACCCAACTCCTGCCAACATTATCTGCTGCGGGCCAGGCGATTGGTGAATATCGCATGGAAGGGTACTGGAACCCATTACGATCATTTGGTGATGTACAAGATGCTCAAAAAGTATTGATGTATGGGGCCTGGGAAGATAAAGGGAAGACAGAGTATCTTCGCATAAGTCCTACCAGTATTTCTGGCCAAAAATGCGCCCCAGGCATATGGATCGGACGAAATAATGTTATTCATCCGAGCGCCCGTTTTGCGCCGCCGGTTTTGTTGGGGGAAAATATCCGGATTGGGCGGGAAGCTGAATTGGGGCCCAATGTAGTGATCGGCGCAAATGCAATTATTGCCAATGACGCTTCTATCCATAACAGCACGATATTCGAACACACTTATGTGGGTCAGCTCGTACACCTCCGCGATCGTTTAGTGGACAAAAATTTGGTAGTCGATATTACTTCTTCTGAACATATTCGGATTTCCGACCAATTCTTATTGAGCGAAACGCCTTCTTCTATTGAAGAAAGCTTCCTACACCGATTTGTTGATTCCACTCTGGCGTTCTTGTTATTGCTGGTAACTTTGCCATTAACTTTACTGCTTGGTTTAGGCCAGCTCTTATCGATCGGCGAGGTATTTCAACCCGTGGCGCGTTTGAAAACCGGAACAGGGCGGCCGAATGCGGTGCTAATGTCCGAAGGGTTGTTGAATCCAACCGCTGAAACCGCCGTATCACTCTCTACTACGAAAAATGTTTCGCCTGGTTCTCTTGATGGGCATCCTGTGTTTCGCTTGTTTCGTTTCAAGACACGTCGAGACAATGGATCCGAAACCGTGCTGGGTAAATGGATGGAACGGCTGGATCTACATCGATTGCCAGAACTTTGGAATGTAATTACCGGTGATATCCGCCTGGTAGGGGTGAAACCGTTGGCGCTAAAGTAAGCCGAAGCTTTATACGAGTCATGGCAGCAAGGTCTT
>JAYRNN010000318.1:0-6824 GCA_041912175.1 Anaerolineales bacterium
GAACACCTGCTGGCCGTTGGGCAGCCACAGGTTGATCGCCAGGCTTACCCCTGTGAGGTCAGGTGATAGCTCTGTGGCGAAGGAAAGAGGCTGTTCAAGGCCGCCGGAGGCTTTGAGAAGCACCCAGCGACTGGGGATGTCCTGGCTCATTACCGGCAACAGGATGTACTGGCTGTCCGGCGACCAGACCGGGAGGTCTGAAATTGAGCCCGAACCATTGCGGTCAGAAGCGCCGATTTGCCGTTCATCCCCGCCGGTGGTCGAAACAATATACACACCTGGGGTCCCGACTTTATAGCCGGTCTCGCGCGTGAAGGCAACCGACTTGCCATCCGGCGAAACGCTGAAGGTAGGCGCAACGTCCTTCGCCAACGGGATATCCTGGCTGCCGTCAGCCGAGCGCCAACGCAACTCATAGGTGTCGGGCGTGGCGCGCAAGTAGACGATGTCCAGGCTGTTCGGGACGAAGACAGCCTCGACTACGTTTTCTTCCTGGATGATACGTTGATCCTGTTGGGCAGCGACGTCATACGACCAAAGGTCGCCGACTGAAAGATTGGCCGGGCCAAGGCCGGTACCTGGAAAATGGCTGGGATGCAGGACTTTCCCAAAGGAAGAAGAATGGTCGTAATGGGTGAAGCCCAGGTCGGGAAGTGTCAGCTCAGTGGCCTGGTCGCCGTCGATTTGCCAGGCGCGCGTCCCGCCGACGCCATACGGCGGGAAGAGGTAGTAGCGGGCGGGCTGCGGGGTTGGAGAAGGCGCTGTGGTTAGCGCCTGGGTTGGCTCAGGCATGGGCGGGATCGCTGTAGGGCTTTCCTGGGAAGGCGCGGCAACGGCTGCGGCTGCTAAAGTGCCAGTAACCATGGTTTCAACCATCTCGCTGGCGGCGGGCGTGGCTGCCGGCGCGCTGCACGCGCTGAGCAGGAGCAGGCTGGGGATGAAAAGAAGGAAAATCTTGATCGGGTTTCGATGCATTGCTCTTTGCCTCCAAATATACGAGTAAGACGGTCGTAATTATAAAACGGTTCCCATAAGATCGGAAATATCAGATTAAAAAACTTTTCTGGGTCAGGTGGATCCCCGCCTGACCCGATAAAATAAAAAAAAGAGGGAGAATTTATGTTATCATCGGGAGCATGATTCAAAACTTTGCCGCCCTCAGCCCTGTCCTGCAAGCGCTCATCGCAACTACATTTACCTGGTTCCTGACCGCCCTCGGCGCCAGTATGGTCTTTTTCTTTAAGAACGTCGAACGGAAAATCCTGGACGGAATGCTCGGTTTCGCCGCCGGGGTGATGATCGCGGCCAGTTTCTGGTCGCTGTTAGCGCCGGCGATCGAGATGTCCAGTGACGGCAGCGGGCCGTCCTGGCTCCCGGCGACGGTCGGCTTTATCAGCGGCGGCTTGTTCTTGTGGGGCGTCGATCGTGTCTTACCGCACCTGCATTTTGGATTACCGACGGAGGATGCCGAAGGCATCCACACTGGCTGGCAGCGCAGCCTGCTGCTGGTGTTGGCGATTACCCTGCACAATATTCCGGAAGGCCTGGCGGTTGGCGTAGCTTTCGGCGCAGCGGCGGCCGGGATTCCTTCTGCCAACCTGGCCGGCGCGGTGGCCCTGGGGCTGGGTATTGGCATCCAAAACTTTCCCGAAGGGGCCGCCGTTTCCATCCCGCTCTATCGCGAGGGCGTCTCACGGTTTAAGAGTTTCTGGTATGGCCAGTCATCCGGGCTGGTTGAGCCTGTCGCGGGGGTGATCGGCGCGGCGGCGGTATATTACATGCAGCCGATCCTGCCCTACGCGCTGGCTTTCGCGGCGGGGGCGATGATCTTTGTGGTGGTGGAAGAGCTGATCCCCGAGTCGCAGCTCGAAAAGGGATCCGACATCGCCACCCTGGCGGCGCTGGTTGGCTTTGCCGTCATGATGACGTTAGACGTAGCGTTAGGATAAAAAAATTGGGTCGCTCAGTACACAGCGACCCAATTTTTATTATTCCAGGAATACTGGCTGGCCGCTGGCAGCGGATTTGTAAGCCGCCAGGACGACTTCGACCGCCCGCAGGCCGTCCTCGCCGCTGACCCCCGGTGGACGATCGTCGCGGATGGCTGCGACGAAGTCAGCGATCATTGCCTGGTTCATGTCCGATCCCCAATATTGCCAAACCGGACGCTGGTTGGCGTGGCTGTAAACGGTCAAGTTTTGGCGGAACGCGTCAACCAACACCGCGCCGCGCTCACAGACCATCTCGAAGGTCAAACCGCCCCAGGTGGGCCAGTAGGGCGGGCGGCTCCAACTGTAGTCCAGGCTGGCAAATACCCCGTCACGAAAAGTAATTAATTCCAATCCACCGGTTTCGACTTCGACTTCATCCTTATGGAAGATTTTATTGGTCTGGGCATAGACCTGGCTGACCTCGCTGCCCAGGTACCAGCGCATGATGTCCACAAGGTGGACGGTATGATCCATGATCGCGCCGCCGCCGGCCAGCACGGGATCGACGAACCAGGCGCGGTGTTTGGTGGGTAGCTCGCCCTGGTTGGTGGCGTTGAAGCAGAATACCGGGCCGAAATCGCCTTCGTCCAGGCGGCTTTTAACCTCCAGCAACGGGGCGCTGAAACGCATTGGGAAAGCTGTCATCAGGCGCACACCGGCGCGCTCGCAGGCCGCCACAATCGCCTGTGAGTCTGCCAGCGTCGTGGCAAGCGGTTTCTCACACAGCACATTGACTTTGTGCTGGGCGGCCAGCTCGACCAACGGTCTGTGGCGATTATTCTCGGAACAGATGATCACGCCGTCCGGCCTGGATTCTAGCAAGGCTTCATAAGAGGGAAAGAAATAGGCCTCGTTTTGCGCGGCGAGGCGTTGCCCACGCTCCCGGTCTTCATCGGCGGCGCCGAGCAGCTCTACGCCGGGGATGGCGCGCAGGTTGCGGATGTACGCTTCGCCATGGTGATGGGCGAAGCTCAGGATGCCGATTTTGATCGTCCGGGAGGCGCTCATGATTGCACCTCCGATAGTGGGGCGACCAGCACAGCCCTGCCGCTGCGCGCCGATTGTAAGGCTGCTTCAGCGATTTGCACTGCTGCCAGGCCATCTTCCGCCTGGATGCGCGCCGGAGCGCCTGTGCTCAGGGCGTGATAGAACTCCTTGATCTGGGTTGTGTATGGGCTTTCGCTGACCGGGCTGGAGGGCAACGCCACATCGGGGGCGTCTCCGGATGAGCGGATCAGGTTGAGGATTGGCGCAGTCTCCGCTGAGTCGTATTGGATCAGTCCGGCGTCGCCGAAGATCTCCAGGCTGGTTCGAAACGTCGGCGGCGGGTAAGCCCAGGCGCCGGCGATATGAGAAAGCGCGCCGCTTTGGTGGGTCAGGATGACCAGCCCATAATCGATCGGGGCGCCAGGGTGATTTGTGGAGATCTTCTTGGCGAAAACACTCACGACTTCGCCGGCAATCCAACGGGCGTAGTCGAAGTCGTGGATCATCAGATCGAGTATCAGACCGCCCGACTTGGCCTCGTCCAGGAACCAGTTGCCGACCGGTTTCTTGGGCCGGTAACTGCCGCGGTGCAGGCGCACCACACCCAGACGGCCAATTTGGCCCTCCAGGACAACAGCTCTGGCCAGCGCGTACTCCGGAAAATAACGCACCACGTGGGCGACCAGGAGCCGGACGCCAGCCTGGCGACAGGCGGAGATCATCTCCTGCGCCTCAGCGGCCGTGCGCGCCAGAGGCTTCTCGCAGACAATATCCTTGTGGGCCAGGGCGGCTTGCAAGACCATCGGATGGTGCAGGTGGGTGGGCGTGCAGATGTCGACCACATCGACTTCAGGCACCATATCCGCGTCATTCGCATAGATTTTCAAACCGTACTGCGCAGCCAGCGGAGCGGCCTCCTGCGCGGTTTCAGCCACGATGGCGGTAAGTTGGGCGCCGGCCGCCGACCAGCCGGCGGCGTGGGTCACGCCCATAAAACCGGCGCCCGCGATGCCAATTTTCATGTAAAAAATCCTTTCCGGTCCATTGATAAAATCAACGCGCCGAGCACGTTGATTTTTTCAATGGACTACTTAATTGCCCCAGCAGTGATGCTTTTGATCATCTGGCGGGAGAAGATAAGGTAGAAGATCAAGATTGGGATCATGGCCAGCGAAAGCGATGCCAGCACTGCGTTCCAATCGCTGACAAACTGGCCCAAGAACTGCTGCACCCCCAGGGTGACTGTAGCAGTTTGGGTGCTGGGTGAAAGGATCAGCGGAAACCACAGGTCATTCCAGATCGGGATCATGGTAAAAATGCCGATGGCTCCGATAGCCGGCCGCACCAGGGGGACGACCAGCCAGAAGATACGATATTCGCTGGCTCCATCCAGGCGAGCGGCGTCCTTCAACTCCACAGGCACCTGGCGCATAAAGGCGGTCAGGATGAAAACCGTCAGCGGCAGCGCCTGGGCGATATAGACCAGGATCAAGGCGGTCAAGGTGTTCACTAAGTGCAACGAGACCATCAAGCGCAAGATGCCGACCGTACCAAGGCGGATTGGGATCATGATGCCGATCGACAAGTATAGCGCCAGAAGGGTATTGCCGCGGAATTTATACTCGGCCAGGGCGAACGAGGCCATCGCCCCGATCAACAAGGTCAAGATCAACGCTGTAACGGTAACGATGATGCTGTTCTTGAAATAAACCAGAAAATTTGCACGTTGTAAGACGGTCTCGTAACCAACCAGGCTGAAGGTTTCGCTGTTCGGGAGCTGGAAGGGAGCGCCAAAAATGGCGGCGCGCTTCTTGAACGAGTTCATGATGACCAGGTAGATCGGGAACAAAGCGATCAAACAATAGCCGATCAGGACCAGATGCGGCGCAAAGGCGCCCAGCGATTGCCGCAGGCGATATCCCCAATGGGGTTGTGCGGCGGGGGTTTGTGCGCTGTTGTGTGTCATGCTCGCCTCACATCTCGTAAGTCGTGATCCGGCGCTGGAAGGCAAACAAGTAGAATAACACGCCGGTGAGGATAATCAGGAACATCATTGCTGCTACGGTGGCGCCCATGGATGGGTTGCCAAGCTGTAACTGCTGGCCGTAAAAGGTGCGGTAGAAGAAAGTACCCATGATATCGGTGGCATAGTTTGGACCGGCATTCGCCCCTTTCATTGTGTAAATCAGGTCGAAGGCGTTGAAGTTGCCGACGAAAGTCAGGATGCCGACAATGCCCACCGTCGGTAGGATCAGAGGAAACTTGATCCGCCAAAATGTTTGCCAACCACTTGCGCCGTCGACCCGCGAGGCTTCGTTTAGCTCCTCGGGGATGGCAATCAAGGCGGTATAAAACAGGATCATGGGAATACCGACGAATTGCCAGACAGAGATCAGCGATACAGTCGGCAAAGCGGTTGATTCCAGTCCCAGCCATGGCCGGTAAAATTGCTCCAGTCCCACCCAGCCCATCATCGTTTTGGCGACGCCCCACAAGGGATTCAGGATCAACTGCCAGATAAAACCAATGATTACTACGGAAAGCACGGTGGGCATAAACAAGGTGCTGCGGTAAAAAGCACGGCCGCGCCCGCCGCTGGCCAGCAAGGCCGCCAGAAGTAAGCCGATCGAGTTTTGGACCACCATGTGGATCAAGAAAAAAACAATATTATTCCAGAGCGCGTTCCAGAAAAACGGCTTGAAATTGGGGTCGGTGAATAATTGTACATAATTCGCCAGTCCGACAAAGGTACTCTGGTTCTGCTCCCCCACATGATAAAAACTGAGCCGCAGGGAGTTCAGCAAAGGATAGACCATGAAAATTGTATAAAGGACTACGGCTGGGGTAAGGAACACCAGGATATGCCAGGGAAACGGTCTGCGTGGGGCGGCCTTTTGCATTGGCTTGATCCTTTCAATATTGTTATGGGCGATGCAGCGCATCGCCCATAACATAAATCAAGATGTTCGGATGTTGTTACTGTGCTGGCTTGTACCAGCTATCCAGGCCTGCCTGGATTTCCTGGCCAGCCTGTTCGGGGGTCATCGTGCCATTGATCACAGCCGCGCTCACCCGCCAGAGCTCATTCTCCAGGTTGGGGGTGCCACGGGAGAGGATTTGGTAGGAGTTGCGGATCGTCGACTGGCATTGCCCGCGCCAGCTCTGGAATTCCTGCGCCAAGGGGTCGGTCAGGGAAACTGCCTGGTTGGACAAGCTGAAGAAGCCCGGCAGCGCATTGGCGTACAGCCCGGCAAATTCGGGGCTGGCGACCCAGCTCAAGAAAGTCTTGGCCGCTTCGGGGTTCTTGGTAGCGGCGTTCATGCCAATGGCGATATCCGTGTGATCGCTGATATAGCAGGTATCGCCTGCATTTTCAACCGGAGGCGGGAAGACGCCCAACGGGAATTGAGCATCTTTTTCGAAGGTTGAAATTTCCCAGGAGCCGGTCGGATAGATGGCGGTTTTACCCAGGGTGAAAGCCTGCTGCGAATCGGGGTACTTGACAGCTTCGAAGCCTTCCGGCATGTAGGGCGCCCAGGCGGCCAACTCTTGCCAGGTCTTGATGTAGGGTTCGTCGGTGAACTTGGCGGTTCCAGCGATCAAGGCTTTACGGCCTTCTTCGCCCTTCCAGTTATTTGGGCCGATGTTCTGGAAGCCCATCGTGGCGGCTTCCCACATGTCGGCGGTGCCCATGCCGATGGCGGTGTACGTGCCGTCGGCTTTGATCGCGTCGAGGACAGCCTTGAGTTCAGCCTTTGTCTTGGGGGTTTGCAGGTTGAGCTTAGCAAAAGCGTCTTTGTTGTAGAAGAAACCATGAATCACGGATACCATCGGCACGCAAAAGAC
>JAYRNN010000319.1:0-21880 GCA_041912175.1 Anaerolineales bacterium
AGCTTTGGCCCTTCGTTGTAGATGCCCCCGCCGGGATCGGTGGACGCCCGATTGCCGCTGATCACCACGTTGATCAGCGTCGTCTCGCCCCAATTGCACAGCCCTGCCCCAACATTTGGGTAGTACCAACCGTTGTCGACGATGGCGCTGTCCGACACCCGCATCACCCCCGAGTTCGAGACCCCCGTGCAGCCGTAGCGCAGCCTCGAGCCCTGGATCGTGCTGCGCTCGATCGTCATCGTCCCATAGCTGGTGACCCCGCAGCCATAGTTCCCGATTACCAGGCTGTCGGACATCTCAATCACACCGGCGTTCAGAATCCCGCAGCCATAGCTATGGGTGAGGCTGCTGTTCTCAATCTTGATCGAGCCTTTGTTATAGATCCCAGACTCGTTGATCGAGTTTACTCGAGTGCGATCGAGGGATAGTTTACCTTCGTTGTATAGCCCAAGTAAGTTGTTACCCAAAATATCGAAGTTTTGAATTGAGACGGTTATTCCAGGGTCAACAGTGACTCCCCGACCTTTATTCTCTATATCCGCCACGCCCGGTTGGTGGGTAAAAGATGGGTCCCAGCCTCCCGACAACACCGCACTTTTCGTTAGATAAACCCCAACTTCGTACCTGCTATCCCCATACTCGATGCGATACACTCCTTCCGCCACCAACACGCGGTCGCCAGGTATAAAGCCAGGCCGACCCAGCGCCCCCGCAATGGTTGCACATGGCGTTTCTACCATCGAACAATCGTTCTCATCGCTGCCCGTGGTCGTCACGTACCAGGTCTGCGGTTCCATCGTCACCGTACTCCTCGACCCGGTAAGGAATGGCGCTAAGGCCAATATCGACATCCACACAACAAAGCGTTTGGATTTCATCGCTTATGGCTTCCCAGGCGCCGGGTATGGGACGCCCCAAGGTGAGTCATCATCCGCAGGTGGTGGATAGGGTACTGGAGATCCTTCAAATCCATCGCCGCCTGCGCCGCCCTTTAGCACGATCGGCAGAGAGCTTTTTGTGACCCCTGCAACCAGCGCATCATAGACTGCCCCATAAGCAGGTTTAGGACAGTAATAATCATCCGCCCCTGCAGCAGGTGTGACGCATTGTTCCAAAGCTCCATCATAAATGAGCTCGCCGGCATCTTGGAACATCAATGGATCATAGTCTGCATCGTCGACATTCCGCCATGATTCGCCATCATGCGTGCCCCAGGTCGTGAAGCCCGTGCATCGGATCGCCAACAGGCAGGCCTGCATGCGGCCCCAATACCAGTCCGCCTGCTGCTCATACCATTCCGCGCGTGGCGTCGCATGTATCGGTAAATCGGTCTCGGTAATGGCTACCTCCAATCCAAGCCCACTGCTGAACCGGTTCATCGTCGTCACCAGGGCATCGATGTCGTGGGACGGGGTCGATGCATACAGTTGCTGAGTGTGAGTCTGGAAGCCCACCCCATCGATCGGCGTCGGGTCTTCGCCCTGCACCATCTGGCTCAAGAATTCGTAGACATAATCTGCTTTCGGGTTCGCGTACTCGAAGCCCGTTTCGTTATAGTAGAGCTTGACGTCTTCCCGCCCACATGCGTCCAGGGCGTCGCGAGCCGTCCGGAAGGCCAGGTCGACGTACCCCGGTATTGGCGACCAAACGCTTTCTACCAGATTGCCATTCGCACCCAGCGCTTCGTTGACCACGTCATACGCATAGATGTTCTCGGAAGGGCAGTAATGCTCGATCACCTGGCGGATATGGTCTACCATCACCTGCTGGCGTTCTTCCACCGAAAGCTGCTCTAGCGGCAATTGCAGCCAGCCAGGGTTTTGCATCGCCCACACCAGCGTGTGCCCGCGAAATCCCAGCCCGTGCTCCGCCGCCCACTCCACCCGCTGATCTGCATAGCCCCAATTCCATTCATCTTGATCCGCCTGCCCAACCGTGCAGTGGAGATTCGAATCCGGGTTATCCAGACCATGTTCAACCACCCAATTCGATACGGATGAATTGCTATTGATCAACCATACCGGCGGGCAGGGATGGATATTTTCAAACTTCATATAGTTCTCTGAAGTTATCGAATTGAATTCCTGCGGGATGGTGTTCTCATACAGGCGCGTGCCGAACCCGGCATCTGTAACCCCAACACGGATACCGCGGCTCTCGGCGATCTGCCGCAGTTGCCCCAGCGTGACCGGCGTCGGAGTTGCATCCGCCAGCCCGATCGCCGCCGTGATGGCCTCCGGTCGTC
This sequence comes from Anaerolineales bacterium, assembly GCA_041912175.1. GTDB lineage: Bacteria > Chloroflexota > Anaerolineae > Anaerolineales > UBA4823 > CAZAGA01. Next base: position 2,246 of record JAYRNN010000319.1, read on the forward strand.
CGATTAGTATGATGATCAGTATCACCGTCAGGCTAGAAATCGCCGCCAGGATGCGGCTTGCATAGGGATCTTTCTTAGATTGGCGCGCCATGCTCTCCTCCTCGCACAATGGGAATCATAGATCGATCTGGTTTAATTGTATTCAATGAAGGTAGGGAATACAGGTGTCTAAAATCATCAATCTTCAATTACAATCGACCTGGTATGACCCGCCGCGCCGAATTTATCCTCTACCGCCCTAAAGCGATCCTCAACAAGGCCAAACGCGCCGATCACTGGTTCTGGACGCGCTACAGCGCCTACCCCTACATCGGCTGCCAGCACGGCTGCGAGTTCTGCTATTGCCGCGAGCGAAAATATGTCCCCTACGACGATCCGCTCGATTTTGCTTACCGCATCAAGGTTAAAGAGAACGCCGCCGACCTGCTGCGCAAGGCGCTGCAGCGCGCCCCGGTCGATCTGATCTTTACCGGCGATTACCAGCCGGCCGAGCGCAAGTTCGGGGTTTCACGCCAGATGTTAGAAGTTTGTCATGAGCTGGGCTTCCCGGTCTTTATCCTGGAACGCTCGCCGCTGGTGTTGCGCGACCTGGACCTGATCCAGGCCATCCACCACAAGGCGCGTGCGGTAGTGGCCTTCAGCATCATCAGCGCCCCGGCGTCCCCCGCCTACGCACAGGTATGTCAAATGGAACACCTCGCGCCGCCGGCAGAAAAGCGCTTTGCAGCGATGGAGAAGCTGGCCCTCTCCGGCATTCCCACCGGTATCTGCGCCATGCCGCTGCTGCCCGGGCTGTGCGACACGCGCCAGAACCTGGAAGCCGTTGTGCGGGCGACGGCCGATCGGGGCGGGAAGTTCGTATTAGCCGGCAGCCTGACCCTGGCCGACCAACAGCGCGAATACTTTTTCAACGTGCTGGCCGGGCGCTTTCCCGTACTGCTCGCCTCCTACCAACGACTCTACCCGCCCGGCAGCTACGCCGCGACGCACTACGACTGGCGTTCGGTCGCCCTGACCGTGCGCGAGCTGTGCGTCAAACATGGCATCCGCGACCGCCAACCGCGCCCGATCATCCCCGGCGACAAGCGCGCCCTCAACCGCAAAATCGTCGAGCAGTTGGCCGAGAAGGTCTACTCCCTGGAGCTGGATAACGCCCCGGCGAACCAGGTATGGGCCTATCGCAAGGCCGCCTGGGCGATCGAAGACCTGGAACAGGATATCGGCTTGATCGATCAACAAATGGGGATCAAAGGTCTGCAGAGCATCCCGGAGATCGGCCCGGGTATGGCGCGCGAAATCCAGGCGCTCGCTGGCGAGCTTCACCGCTTCATCCCATAGATATCGCTAATTCTGGATAAAGCGAACCCGCTGTATGAGCGGGTTCGCTTTCCATTATGGAACAAAATGATCAACCTCGGCTACTATATCGGCTTGATGAATTCTAATTACAAAATGAATATTTTCTCCCCAAGCTCCTGACTTTTCTATAGCAATTACCTGATATGGTAACGTGAAACCTTGCATTTCATAATTTCCTGGGCCTATCGAATAATCATTGAGTTCGATGGTTACTCGATCTCCTTCTCGAACGATTTTATCGATGATCGATTCTTTATGAATCTGTCCAACAAGAAATAAAACGGCAACGGATTTATCGAAATCTAACCCTGATAGGAAATCCGATACCGTATTTGGATAGCTCACACCTTTGGCAGGCGGCGCAATCTCATCTTTTGATGTGACAACTATTACACTTGGCGCTTTTTCTGCAAGCGGCTCTGTTTCCAGGGAAACATATCCAAGTAGCCTTTCATACGAAAGCGTTTGTGATGATTTGCATCCTGCTAGAAGAACACATACCATCAATAATAGAATCGCATTCCCGACCTTTTTCGCCATAAATCTGGGTTATATAAATATCGAAACCCTTCCAGTGATTGTATTCATCAAATTACCTAACGAGAAACCAGAGGAAGGTAAACGTGTTCAGAAGGAAAAAGCAACCAATAGCAAATTTGTCCGCCAGTTCCTGCAAACCAAAACCTTTCGTCTCCTTAAAGATTAGGTGTAGCCCCATAATGAGCTGGGCAAGGGTCAGGAGAATAAGCACGCAAATAACTTGCCCCTGTTCCATCACTTTTGGCCCAATCCATCCATGTACTTTGACTTAAATTTAAAAATTGGGGACGGTAGTGGTAAAACTTTGCTGTTATATATGGATCGTTAGACTCGTAAAAACCTTCTTCAGTATCCGAACGAGCTAAGAAAATTCGAGTGCTTTGATATTGTATCTCCGCAACCGTGTATAAAGTTCCGTAAAAATCATAAACAACAGCATACCAATTATCCCCTACTCTTGACAGTCTCACCCTGGTCCAGTTACCAACAGATACCAAGTCATCGTAGAGTCCATAACATGTATTTGGGTCATATTGGATACCACGGCTGCAAACAACATTTGTTTCAGCGTAAACAAACCATCTAACCCCGTATCGGGTTGTTTCAATGCCTACCTGAGCGAATTTACCGCTCCATGGAACTCCTGAGGTGTATTCATGAAGAAACACACCTAACCATGCTGTAGTGAAATCACGAGTATCCCCTGTACTCGGCAACTCATTTGCCATCAAATAATCACTATAGTCACCAGCGTTAAATATTTCTGGGAGATCGTATCGCAACTCACCTAAGACAAATGTATTCCCAGCGTATGCTACTGTTATTCCTGCACCAATAAAGAATAATGCTACTGCAACAGAAATTACAAATGAGACATGCCTCATAACTTTCCTCCTATCGTCATCCAAAAAAAAATTAAGGATAAGGATTTGGGAATCGAGATTGCTGGTTAGCGCTTTCAGAATCCAAGGGTGCAGGATAAGAGAACGGGGTCTCCGAGCTTAAGTTTTCTTGGTTAGGTGTGGGTAAAATCAGGCCCGAAGGAATTGGTGTGGATGGTGTCCGTCTTACTGGATTACTGTAAATAATCTTGTCATTATCTAGTAAATTCATGCTAGCTTTTACGTCGCCTTGAAAATTCGCTGGAAAAAGGTACCGCTCAAAGGTACCATCAGACCTTTGTATTATAAAGACGACAATTTGTTCATCAGTGAGTTTAAGTCCTTCCGTTAGATCAATATATTTTGATATCCTCAATGGCTTTACAGCCGTAAAGTCTTCAATGGTGATCGATGTATATCGATTATCAACTTGAGGTGGTTTAGGAAAAAATTGACTGTCCCCCCAAGCAAATTCATCATATCTGAGCGCACTAACTTGTTGGAAGCCGGCAACACATAAAATTGACGCTAAAACAATCAGAACACTTAAATGTAAAAGGTGGAATTTACGTAAGACTTTGTTCATATCCCTCCTTAACTCAATCGCATAATTGAAAGTGCTTCTAATCGATTCTTAATAATTCTAGTATCGACACCGCAGATTGTCAAGGTATCGAGCGCTGATCTGGTCCTACCTTCTAGACGATGCTCAAGCTGCTCTCTGAAGAACACCTAAATGGTAGAAATACCGAAGTTGGCGAATAATTTGACCTGGCTTACCTTTCGAAGGCGATGTGCTGTTTGGCCTTGGGCCAGATGGGCGTCGATGGACAAAGGTTTGTATCCATCCTCACGAATTGCCGCTTGAGGGAAATGCTCCGGCAAGCCTGGTTCAGGCTTGTGTTGTTTGCGGTTTCCAGTCGCAACAGCATGTCAGTGTCAGCCAATGTTTTGCTCAAAATAGCGAGCGACAGTTCGTTCGCCAACAGCATCGAACTCGGGTTATGATAACAAAAAAAATACGGGGCGGCTAATTACGATAAACCGATCGATCCCTCCAGCCAGGCGCGCAGCCCCGGCGGCTCCACCGCCGAGCAATCGAGGCGCTGCGCCTGTAAGAACCCGGCGAAGCGCAGCAGGCCCTTCCCCAGCGCGGCGGCGAAATCCGGGTCGCCCAGCGGAGCGCCGCCCTCCAGCCAGAAGCCGTTGATCAGCAGGGTATTGGTTTTACGATCGAGCTTCGGGTCCAGCCGCCCGACCAGCCGGTCGCCGTACAGGATCGGCAGCACATAATAGCCCCAGCGGCGCAGCTCGACGGGCTTATACACTTACATTAAGTAAATAACCCAAAGCATGGGAGCCAATCACCGAAGTGAAAGGTTGCATTAAACTCAAGCAACAGCTCACGGAGGTGACAAATGTTCCCCAATAACAAATTGCTGGTTTCAAGAAGTACTGGCGACGACGGAAGCCTGGCTTCATTACTGCGCTGCATTATGCCAGTGATATACGCATCCTTTTCAAATGGGCAAAGGGCGAAGGTGCTGAGGCCGTCACTGTACACACTGTGGATGAGTTTATTGAATGGCAATAGGATCTCGGACGGGCACAGGCAATTGGTCGAAGAATTCAAGACACCAGGGTTGGAGCGGTCTCGCCATGATGAGATTCTGGATATCATCTTCGCGCACATAAGTTAAAATTAGAGTGCTGTGTATAAAGCTAAATATACCGCAAGGTGACGTGTTAAGCACTAGTTGGGCTGTTGTATCCACGCTCATTATTACATGGAGGAGACGAAAAAAAATGAAAGACTCATTGAGACTATCCCTATTTATTTTGCTATTGGTTGTCTTGGTAGCTGGTTCCTCCCTGTTTCCTCAGAGTTGGTTGTCTGTGGCGGCGGAACAAGTACCCTATTCACCCATGAACAGACCAATAACACATTGGTAGGAGAACTATATCCGCCACCTTTCTTGCCAAGCCAGCCACCTGCATATCCTCCACCGGAGGAAGAAAATATCCCCTTGCCAACTGCGCAATCTTCTGAGGATGGACCTTATACCCCACTATTAGAAATTGAGGCAGAGATAGAGTTGCGCAAATCAATGGGGTTTCGTAGTGACGCTGAGTACGTTAAGGCTGTTCGCGCCTCTGACGATTTGGTTATCAATGAAAGATTTGGCGGAGTGGCACTCACGCCTGCTGAAGCCCGTGAACTCGAAGTACGTCTGAACTTGGAAAAAGATGGTGACGCTTTGCTGGACTTCTTTGAAAGGGAGCTGGAGTTTCAGGTTGCATTTGGTGGCATTTACCTGGACCATGCTGCTGGTAGTGAGGATTATACTGCCGGCGGCAAGTTGGTCTTGCAACTTATGCGAGACTACGAGAAGGTAAATGACATTCCTGCAATATTACCATCCCTCCGGTATCCTGAACGACTCCGCATCGAGTGGGTTGATTTTTCTGGTAAGCGGCTGGAACAGGAATTCCGGGCAATTTCGGACGCCGCTGCACACCATCCAGAGCTCCGAGCGGTGGCTATTGATGGAAGAAATAATCAGGTTGAGGTGCTAATCGCGCCATCCGATGCATGGAGAATATCTGATGAGGTCGTTGACAAAGCATCTCTTCCCGATGACCTTGCCGCATTGGTAGCCGATCTATCCGTTATCGTCCGGGAAGGCAAGATTGAAGAGGAACCTGTTGCAGTGAGAGGGGGCGACAGTTGGAGCAATACCAGTGGTGGGGGCAATTGTACTCTTGGTTTCAAGATCGAATACAACAACACGTATTCCATGCTGACTGCCGGGCACTGCATAAGCGCGCTGGGGATGTCGACAAGGGACGATATATACCATAACACCACAAGAGTTGGTACTTACTCAGGTGCTTATAAAGATGGAGCATCGTCAAGTAGCGGTATAGGCATTGATGCTGCGATCCTTTATATGAACGATTATTGGACTGCTTACGAGGATGTTATTGATTATAGTTCCTACCGTGACATCGTTGGCTCGACAGATGATTACGTCGCAGGATACTGGCGGTGCCGGACGGGACAGAGCTCTGGAACGAATTGCGGCGAAATAAAATGTACAAGTATTACGTACCAATCCGACGGAGATTGGTACACTGACATGTTCACGATCGATCCAGACTCAGTGGCAGGCGACAGCGGTTCTCCAGTGTACAGACCAGAGACCAACTCTATGGCAAGCGTCACTGGAGTTGTGCACAGTCGTGCAAGTGGGGCAACTTGTATGAACAGCTGGGACACGTCTGCTTCAAAGTGGCACAATATACGCGACTATTGGAGTCTAACCTTGATAACTGGCGATGTCTATCTCCCCCTCATCCTAAAATAGGTAGCAAGTAGCGAAGGTTGTAGTGGATCCCAATAACTGGACAGTAGGTAAAGAAAGTCTTATGCACAACGGAGGTCATGATGAATCGTTTCATTTTGTTTGGCTTTCAGTTTTTCGTTGCAGCCGCAGGTTTTCTCTGTTTGACAGTGGGTTGTACGACTGGGGGGGATACCGAGATGACCCCGACTCACACTTACATTGTGCCGGTAACTAGCGAACCAGATCCGCTGGACGGCACGTTCTGGGAATTGGCGACCTTTGAAAACGAGGCCAGGACACCCAGTATCCCCGAACAATCCGGGCTGTTCATTGCATTCAATAGAGGCGAGCTAATCCTGCAAGGCGGTTGCAACACTGTCAGTGGACATTACCAGATTGAAAATAACCGTATCACAATTACATTTGTGGAAGCAACCCTGGTGGATTGTCCGGATTCAATGCTAGGGATTAATGAGATAGAAGAAGCATTTTCCAATGCCATGCCAACATTTGAGTCGTACATGATTGAGGGTGACCAGCTTCGTATCCGCTATGCTGATGGTGAGTTATTATTTCGCCGTGTTTCAGAATAAACTCCAGATTAAATATGAAAACGAGAGTTGAAGAATAAAACAGCCCAATCCCACATGCACTTGACCGTGCTACGCACGAGGGCAAGCGGCGCAATCTCATCTTTTGATGTAATAACTATTACACTTCGCGCTTTTTCTGCAAGCAGCTCTGTTTCCAAGAAAAAATATGTATTGCTCAAAATAGCGAGCGACAATTCGTTCGCCAACAGCATCGAACTCGGGTTTTGATAACATAAAAATGCGGGGCGGCTAATTACGACAAACCGATCGATCCCTCCAGCCAGGCGCGCAGCCCCGGCGGCTGCACCGCCGAGCAATCGAGGCGCTGCGCCTGTAAGAACCCGGCGAAGCGCAGCAGGCCTTTCCCCAGCGCGGCGGCGAAATGCGGGTCGCCCAGCGGCGCGCCGCCCTCCAGCCAGAAGCCGTTGATCAGCAGGGTATTGGTTTTACGATCGAGCTTCGGGTCCAGCCGCCCGACCAGCCGGTCGCCGTACAGGATCGGCAGCACATAATAGCCCCAGCGGCGCAGCTCGACAGGCTTATACACTTCCCAGACGTAATCGAAATCGAACAAGAATTTCGCCCGCCCGCGCGCGCTGGCGATTTCCAGCGGCGCCAGGAAAGTTACTTCATCTAGCGTGGTCGGGCCAAGCGGCTGCCACTCGACCGGCGTCGCCCCGCTCTCCAGGATTTCCAGCCGCGGCAGGTTCTCGCGCAAGGTATACCAGTCTTCTTTGGAACCGTCCACGCGCAGAGACGTGACCACGCCCTGAGCGGCCAGGCGTTCCAGCCAGGCCACGCCCTGCGCCGGCGTGATCTTCCGCTGCGCATCGCCGGCCACGCTGGCGATCCACGGGCGCAGGCGCTGCATGCCCAGGAAAGCCAGCGATTTGCGCGCAAAATATTCTTCCGCTTCATCTTCAGGCGCGGCGTAATCCAACCCGGCCGGGGCGACGCGGGCGCGCAAATCATACACGCGCTCGAAACCCTGGCGGCGGCTGATCATCATCTCTCCCACCAACCACCAATGGAATAAGGCCACGCCGGTATCCTTGCGCCCGCGGTAGCTGTTGACGCGCCGGTTGCCGGCGAAATCGCGGTTGCCCAGCGGGCCGCGCTCCTGGATGGCCGCCATCACCTGCGCCAGGGCTTCCTGGTGTTCCTGGGCAAATTCCAGCCGGTAGGGCGTGCGGGCGCGGCGCTGCATGTGCGTCCGCCAATACGGCAGCTCGGCCATCGGATAAACGAATAGCGCGCCGCCATAATCGAAGAACTTGCGTTCCTGGTAAATCACCTGATGTAAAAATTCGGGTTGGTAATCCAGCACGCGCCCCCACAAGGCGATATCCTGGCTGCGCGCCACGACGTTGAGCGGGTCGAGCTGCAAGGCTTCGATGGCGTTCAAAGCCTGGGCCGTGCCCGCCTGCCCCGACCAGCGCCGCCCCGGCCAGAGACCCTGTTGGCCCAGCACGAAGCGCCGCAGCGTGGTCTTCGAGATGCTCAGCATGCGCTTTCACCGCAGCGCTTGAGGGCGCGCACGGCGCGCAGCGTCACCCACGGGTTGGGCGCTTTCTTCGGCCCAAAGCTCACCCAGGTCTTGCCGGCATAGTCGTAATCCAAATTCCAGCGACCCTGGGCGTCCTGCTTGCTGCGCACCAGCTCGAGCGCCTCGGCCAGGCGCGGGTCGCTCCCGTAGCCCAGCTCGCCCAGCGCCTCGACGATCTGCAGGATATCGGTCACATAGAACAGCGGAAAGCCGAATTTCCACCAACTGCTGTTAGGTTTGTCGCTGCCGCCGTTCGGATAACCGGCCTGGGCAGGCTGGCCATCCAACAGGAAGAGCGCCCCCGCCTCGATCGCCCGCTGGATGAGCGGCGTGCGCTGCTCCTTGGGCAGGGCGGCGAAGGCCAGCATGACCTTGACCCCGCCCCAGGCGCAGGCCAGCTTGTTGTTCGCCCCACAGGCGAACAGCGGGCCGCATTTGTAGGCCGCATAGCGGATCTTTGCCCCCCGCTCGCCGGCCGGCGCCACGCCCTCGCCGGTCACAGAGCGCGCCATCCAATCGAAGGCGCCTTCCAGGCGCGGGTCATCAAAACCGAGCGCCAGCATGGCCCGGCACAGGTTGCCCTGCAGGCAATCGAAGGTACCCCCCGGGGCGCCATTGTAAGAGAATTGGCCGAAGGGAGATAAGGCGTGCTCCAGCAGGTAGGCGCAGGCGACGGCGATGCGCTCGTCCACTGCCGCGGAAGCGCCTAGCTGCCCCAGTAAGCTCAACGACCAGACGGTCGAGTAATATTTGGGGCCGTAGCCTGCTCCCGGCTTGGACCAGTAGCCATCCGGGTGCATTTTTTCCAAAATGCGGGCAATCGGTCCCTCCGCGTGGGCCTTCAGACGGGCGGCGGCCAGCCGCGGGTCATCCGGCCCGCAATCGCTCAGATCGCGCAACGCCAGGTAACGCACGCCGGGGTCAGCCGATGTGAGCAGCCAGGAGACAGAGTCGCCGTTGAGTTGATCGGTCGATACCATGCTACCCTCCATACCTGATATAGAAAAAGACCGTTGATTTGGAATTACATTGATTATACACTTCACAGATCAAGCCTGCCCTACCTGGACGGTCACGATCCGCTACTGGAACAGGTAGGGCTCTTAATCATAGGCCTCGCTCAAGACGCCCACGCCGCTGGCCAGGATCGTATCACATAGCCAGAGCACTCGCTGATCAGCGATCAAACGGGAGAGCTCGGCGCGCAAAAGGGCGTGATCGATGGAAGGAAAAAACTGGCGGATGTCACACTGCAGGACGTACGGGTAACGCCTGGCAAAGGCTTGCGCCCGGTCGAGGGCGCGGTGGGTTCCCTTTCCAACCCGGTTGGCGTAGCTGTCATGGATGAAGCGCGCCTCCCAGATCGGTTCGATCACCTGGCACAGGGCGTGATGCACCACCCGGTCGCGAAACGGGGCGGCCGAGATCAGGCGTCGCTTGGGTTCATGGATGTAGAAGCTATGATAAGGGCCCGGCGCGTAGGTCTGGTCATGCAGCGCAGCCTGGATCGAGAATAGCTCTTCCTCCTGGCGCCGTTCAAAGTCGGCGACCTGTTCCTTGGCGCGTTTTCCTTTTCGCGCCGCCCGGTAAGCCTGGTATAGATTTTCAAAGGCAACGACCTGAGGATACATATTGCGGTATGTTTTCATGCAACTCCTTTCGATTGGTAAAAAGCTGGGGACGGGGCGCTGCCCCTTCCCCAGACCCCATCCCCACAGAACGCAGGACACAGGATACAGGGCACAAGAGCTCAGGGCAGAACCACCACCCGAAAACCGATGTAGTAGCTCCCGTAGATCGGGTGGCGCCCGAAACGCACGGCCACGCGCGCATCACTCCGACTGAGGAACCACGAGCCGCCGCGCAACGCCATTACATCATGATCTTTATCAGCGAAATTCGCCTGCCACTCCCACACGTTGCCGGACAGGTCCATCACCTGCCAGGGTTCGCTGGCGCCGCCAGGATACATCCAGACCGGCGTTGTTCGTCCGATGTTGCTCTCTCTCGTATTTGCCCGCAGCAAAATAGCATCTGGTTCTTCGGTGGCTTTTTCTTTATCCCATGGATATCGACCCTCAGGCTCCAGCCCACCCGCCGCAAGGATCCATTCGTTTTCCACTGGCAAGCGAATACATTGTGGGACTTTGCCGGAAGTTATCTCTCCCTCTGGCAGTACGCTCCAATTTTTGATCAGCCAGTTACAATAGGCATTTGCCTCCCACCAGGAAATACCTACTACCGGCGCGCTGCAGCGGCTAATCCCAAAACGAGGATCGCGCCAAAAGCGCGGGTATATGATCTTCCCCTGCGGGCTTTCATCCTGTTCGGTCTGCGTCTCTTGCAGCCATTTCCAACCATCTTCTTTGAATATTTTCATCGGATTACTATGTTCGTCAAAGCGCAAGAAACTCGTCCACAAATCTCGAGATTCCTCGGAAAAATTCTCTGCCCGTAGGAAGCGCTCATACTGAGCATTTGTGACAGGATAGCGACCGATAAAAAATGCTTGCTCCCCGGCTTCGATTTTCACCATCTTATCCTGGTCCCCGGGCTGCCAACCCAGTTCATCCAGTGTATCTGCCGCGGCGGCGCGCTCACGTAGCTCCAAAGCACTACTCCTGACCAGGGCAACCATTCCCTGGATAATTCGTTCATCAGCCGGAGCTTGCTCGTTTGGAAACGCCCTGCGGTAAAGGATTAACAAATCGCCTGCCAACCAGAACGACCGCCAATCCGCCTCCGTCATCGATTGAGGCGCTTTTTCAGGAGCGAGTGTAGACAACAAAGTTTGCATCGGTTCGATCCCGGGCGGTTTGCTTGCAAAACACAGGTGTTCACCCAACAGCAGAATTACCTCACGCCAACGATCGTTTCCCCGATACAGATCGCGGGCGGTGCGAGCAAAATTCCGAAGGCTCACCAGGTAGAGCGCTGCCAGATACTCCTCAAAAGTCATATGTGGAAAAGCATAGATACGATGGCGCGGCGCGTCGGGCGGCTCATCTGGTAATGCGATGGTTCCCTGGTACATTAAAAGGCCATTTGAGCTTTGGCAATATTCCAAAAAGGTTTGCACTTTTGCAGGATCAAAATATCGAGGCAGCGTGGCAGTTAACAAATCTTCAGTAACCAAAGCCGTATTACGCTCTTTACCTTCGCTATCGGTACGGCCTTCATGGGCTTTATAAGCAATCTCTACCAACGCCCGATCCAGCGATACACGCTGGCCATCCATTGCATCCACGATCGTTGGCCTGAGCGGCTGTTCCGAACGATCGGTGATCGGTCGCAGCGGGTCCCAACGTACCAACAATAAATCAACACATTTTTCATAAACCTGGGCGCGCGTGTCAGGCAACTCGCCGTAATAGGAATGAACGATGGCCATCATGGTCAAAATCAAAGGATTTGGCGCTACTTCATATAGTTTTCGCCGGTCATCCGCCTGCAAAGAGTTGAGTAGCCGCTCGCGTTTACGATTGTATTCGACTTTGCGGCCCGGTTCAATATGGATCAGCTCATCGTGCCAGGCCTGGACAAAATGCTCGATTTTCGATTCATCGAACAATGCTAGCTCGTGCGTCGGCCAGCCGGTTAATTGCCAGTTTGGATCTTGATAAGACCAGGTCCGGCAGGTCACCAGGAAACGGTTTTCTTTGCGTGCCCCGTAACGTCCCACAAAATCTTCGACCGCCTGGACCACTACCGGGCGCAGTTTAAGATTGGCCACCTCATCCAGGCCGTCAAAAAACACCAGCCCGCCTGATTTTGCCAGTGAATCCAGGATGTACGGCGCAAAGCTGGTCGTACGCGGGTCATTTTTCAAACCAGCAACCAGGTATTCTTCAATTAACTGCGCCCGGCCCTTCTTGAGATCCACAGGTAGTGTTTCAGCCAGGCGCCCTAAAGAGATCATGATCGGCAACAATACGCTTCCCTGCCAATCTTGAAGCGATTCCTGAAGGTCTGTTTGTGATTGCAGTCCAGCCTTGGCCATGCCCAATGCGAGATACCTGACAAACGTAGATTTTCCGGCGCCGGGAAGCCCGAGCAACACCATGCGCCCTCCCAGGCTGTTTGTGAGCGCTTCCAGAGCACTTAACGGCCGGTTTTGCTCGCGCTCTAACGCAAAGCTTAACCGCTCGCGATCTTTACTCTCACCACCCGCACGATTTTCTGTTGGCGCCGGTGTTGTGGTGTCTAGAGAAATATAAAGCGCCTCCATCCCCATCCCGCCGCGGCTTGGATCGCCGGCCTGGGGATCCAAACCGACCAGGCGCATCCCCCGGCAGTCTGCAACAATTGCCCGCAAGTAAGCTTCGCGAGCTGAAAAATAGTCATCCGGTGGGTCCGGAATTGGCGCGGCAGGATCGGGGGACGGTTTCGGATCTTCTTGTGGCGGTGGCTCAGGTTTTACATCCGGAACACCACCCTGCTTCGGCCGGCGAGACCAAGCAGTAAAGATCTCCAAGGCAATAACTAATCCCAGCACGCCGATAACCACAATATAAATCAAAACCCGAAAATAAACCGGGATCTTGTCGCCGTATATTGCCAGAGCAATGATCATCGCCACACCAAAAATGATCGCAAAAGCCTGTGTCGCTTTTACTTTTTCCGCCAATTTCGTGAACAGTTCACTTAGCCATTTCATAACCCGCTCTCCCAACCCTAAACTTGATTAATCGGCATTGATTTGTGGATCTACGGATCAACCTTCATCACCGGGTGCCTCAGCACCGTCTTGAGCTTCTCCGGGGCGGCCTTGCGCGGATCGCCCAGGTAGATCTCGTGGTGCCGCCCGTGCAGCACGTACCCGTTGGCTTCCGCAAAGGCGTCCATTTTGGCGACCGTTTCCATCTCGGCGGCGTATGGCCCGAGGTGCATGGTCTGGATGCTCAAGCCTTCCTCGAAACGCTCCAGGCGTAGCCTGGCGATCGCCGGTTGGTCGCCGCGTTTCTTGCGCAATTGCGCCAGGCCTTCCTGGAAGATCTCGGGGCTGATGACCTCCGGCTGCATGATCAGCACGGTATACTGCCAGCCGGACGGCTGGGTGATATCGAAGGCAGCCCGGTCGAAGTCCGCCGTCCCCCACAGCCCCTCCAGGGCCATGACCGGGTAATCGAGCGGGTCTTCTTTGCGCAGTTTGAGCATGAACTTCAGGGTGTAGGCGATGCCATACAGGGCCTCGACGGCGGCTTGAAAATCCGGCGAGTTGCTCGGGCCGTGTCCGGCTTCGATCTCGCCATCCAGGATGGCGAATTGAAAGCGCGGTACTTGCACCAGCTCTACTTTCCTGGCGGATGGGTTATACAGATGTTTCCACTGTTTGCGCAGGTCGAGTGTTTCCATAGTAGCCTCCTGGTTAAATTGTATATCAAAATCGCTGAATTGACATGCCTCTCCCCAGGCGCGATACGCATTGTGAGATGAACCGCCTGCAATTACTCGCCCCCGGCCTGGACGATCATCGCGCGCGCCCTGCAGCGCAATTTGCGGCTGGAGGGCGAGCTGCGCTTTGGCTGAGCGCGCACCGGCGACCGGGTGCTGCTAAAACGCCTGGCGCCCGAGCGCGCTATCTTCGTGCTGTACCAGCGCCGGCGCCAGCGCGGCAGGGCGCTGGCGGTGGGCGGCAGCCCGGGCAGCGCCGCGCATGAATTCACCGAACCCTTGACTCTAACGTTACGTCATAGTGTATGATTGGGGGCATGGACAAAAGCAAGCCAACCTACACGGTGCGCCAACTGGCGGAGCTGGCCGGGGTGAGCGTGCGCACGCTGCACCATTACGACCAGCTCGGGCTGCTGCAGCCTTCCGGGCGCACCCCCGCCGGTTACCGGCTGTACCAGGAGCCAGAGCTGCTGCGCCTGCAGCAAATCTTGTTCTTTAAGGAGCTGGATTTCCCACTGGCCCATATCAAGGACGTCCTGGACCAGCCCGGCTTTGACCAGGTGCAGGCGCTACGGGAGCACCGGCGCAGGCTGCAGTCGCGCGCCGAACAGGTGGAAATGCTTTTGCGCACCATCGATCGAACGATCTTAAAACTGACGGAGGCAAATATGGAACTAACCGACGCCGAGCTTTATGAAGGCTTCACCCAGGAACAAATCGAACGCTACCAGCGTGAAGTGAAGGAGATGTACGACCCGAAACTGGTAGAAGAATCCAACCGGCGCGTGCGGAAGATGAGCAAGGCCCAATGGCAGATAATCAAACAAGAAGGCGATGCAGTCACCCGCCGCATGGCGGAACTCAGCGAGCGCGATCCGGGCGACGCAGAAGTCCAGCAGACGGTTGCCCGCCACCACGCCTGGATCGAGAATTTCTATCCCTGCTCGAGCGAGATCTACCGCGGCCTGGGCCAGCTCTACGTGGAGCACCCCGAGTTTCGGGCGACCTATGACCGGTATCGCCCCGGCCTGTCCGATTTCATGCAAGCCGCAATGAACTACTATTGCGACCATACCTTATAAGGGATTTTTATAATGAATAGTGGACGGCTTCGTCGTCCACTATTCATTTAATGGATAAACTAGAAAGGCCACAAAAGCTTACGCCTGGCCGGCCAATGGCGCATGGCGGCCCGAGCCTGCTCGTAACCGCGTTCGTCCAGCTCTCGCCAGCGATCGAAAGCGTAGATTGGGGTTGGCTGGTCGGCATACAGGTGGACATAGCGCATCGGCACGCCCTTCGCGGCGGTCAAGGCGCATTCCAACTCGAATTGGCGCCGCTGCAGTGTGTTGACCAGCTTATTAAATAACGGGCCGACCCCATTGGCGTCCTCCGGGATATCGCGCCGCTCCTGGACATCCAGGGCGATCATCAGCCGGGGCGCGGCCGATAGGGCGGGCTCGAGGGGTAGATTGCTCACCAAACCGCCATCCACCAACAGCTTCCCCCGGTCGCCGATCGGGATCACCCAGGGCGGCAGGGCGGTCGAAGCCACCAGGGCGTCCAGGACGTTATCCTGCGGGTCCAGACCGTAAATCACGCGCGTGAAATGGTTGATATCCGTGGCCACCACCAGCACCCGCAGGCCATCCAGATCGCCGAACCGGATACCCGGCGTGATCCCGTTGGCGATATAGAAATCCCGGATGCGGCGGGAGGGTTCCTGCGCCGGTCGGTTAACCAGGGCGCGCAGCCACAGGCGCATATAATCGCGCGAGAGCAGCTCCACGTCGGCAGCTTTTTGATAAAGGTCGCTTAACGCCTGCAGCCCGCCCTCATCCAATCCCTTGAGCGCCAGGACGACGGCATTGGCGGCCCCGATCGAAGCGCCTACCAGGATATCCGGTTTGTAGCCGCCTTCCAACAAGGCGCGCACAGCGCCGATTTCCAGCGCTCCACGCGCCCCGCCGCCGCTCAACACGAACGCTAATCTTTTGGTCACATGCTCTCCTTGAGTAAGCCAGGCATCGAATACTCGTTTAAATCACAATGCAGCGAAGACAAATCTACGCCGCCCGAGTTACCCACGCGCATCACGGGATCATCTCGAATTCACATTTATAACGTCAGTTCGGGTGTAAGGTTTTATTTGGGATGATTTCGGCGGCTTTGCCGCCGAAATCATCCCAAAAGAAAGCCAATTTCCGCTAACCCGAATTCACGTTGATAAGTATTATATCTTGTAAGATGAAAATTTTATGCAGGCGAAAATTCTTCCGTTGCAAGTCAATAATTGACCCTGGATAAATTCTACATTAAAATAACAGGTGTAGATTTCATTTGTTAAAAGGCTTTCGACAATCACCTAGTCAAAGGAAAAGGAGAATAAATATGGCTGCAGCAGTGGAGCGTACGGAAAATCGATCGCGCCTGGCGCCCTGGTGGCTCGTGCTGATCGAGGGTATCCTGGCAATCATCGTTGGCGTCTTGCTGTGGATGTATCCAATCAGAGCCTTCATCACGCTTTCATTCTTCATAGGCATCTACTGGATCGTCAGCGGGATTTTCGATCTGGTTTCACTCTTTGTTGATCGCACCGCCTGGGGGTGGAAGCTATTCATGGGGGTGATCGGCATCCTGGCCGGGTGGTTCCTGGTCGACCAGGTACTGCGCGGCGCGCTCACCCTGAGCATCACGATCGTCTGGCTGGTCGGACTGATGGGGATTTTCTATGGTATCCTGGGGCTGATCCGCGGCTTCACCGGCGCAGGCTGGGGCGCGGCGATCTTGGGCATTCTCAGCATCATCTTCGGCGGCTATATCCTGGCCAACCGCTGGGCGGCCGTCCTGGCCGTACCCTGGATGTTCGGCTTTTTGAGCGTCTTCTTCGGCTTCCTGGCAATCTTTGGCGCTTTTGCGCTGCGCAAGGCTCAAAAAGCGATGAAAACTGCGCCGCCGGTGCCGGCCATGGTTCGCACGGGCGCAGGCGTGCCCGCGGGGGCAGAGGCCGCCGCAGGCGCAGCCGCCGCCGCAGCCGCAGGAGTAGCAGCCGCTGAAAGTAAGCCCGCAGAGCCGGCTGAGGTGGTTGCGCGCTACGAGAGCGTAACCATCACAGAGACTGCCGAAGGCGGCCCGGTCGAAGTCGTCAGCGAAAGCATAGTCGTCGAAGAAACGCCCGCCGGTGAGATGCTCGTCGCCACCGAGAGCGCGGTTGGGGAAGCCGCCGAAGCGGTAGAAACCAAAACCGGGGAGGCGGTTGAAGTCGTCGAGGGAACAGCCACCGAGATGGCCGGCGGCGCAGGGGCCGTTGCGGCCGTCGCCGCTGGCGCGCTGGCCGAAAAGATGGCCGAGGCGCCAGAGCCGGCCGAAACGCCCGCAGCCGTCGCCGAGAGCGCGGCCGGGGAAGCCTCCGAAGCGGTAGAAACCAAAACCGGGCAGGCGGTCGAAGTCGTCGAAGCGGTAGAAACCAAAACCGGGGAGGCAATCGAAGTCGTTGAGGAGACGGTCTCCGAGACGGCCGGCGGCGCAGTGGCCTCCGCTGCGCCGGTTGCGGACCGGATCGACTGGCCGGAGGAAGTCCAAATGCCGGCACAAGAACCGCTAGCAATCAGCATCCCTGATGTGGTGGACATCCCCGAGGAGCAAGCGCGCTTCCTCAAGGATGCAATCGAGTACGTGGAGGGCATCGGCCCGGTCTATGGCGCAAAGCTCAAAGCCGCCGGCATTCACACGACTTTAGACCTGCTGCGCAAGGGCGCGACTCGCAAAGGTCGCGAATTGATTGTGGAGGCCACCGGGATCACCGGCACACTGATCCTGAAATGGGTCAACCACACCGATTTGTATCGCTTGAAGGGAGTTGGCTCGGAATACGCCGACCTGCTCGAGGCCTCTGGCGTAGATACGGTCGTAGAGCTGGCCATGCGCAACCCGGCTAACCTGTTTAACAAAATGACCGAGGTCAACGAGGCCAAGAATTTGGTGCGCAAAATCCCCACCGAAGTACAAGTGGAGGATTGGGTGGCGCAGGCCAAGGGGCTTGGCCGGATCATAACCTATTAGCAAGCCTGTGTTGAGAGGCGGGCCGACTGGCCCGCCTTTTTTGTTCGCCAGGCCGGCGCCGGTTCGCCGGGTTACAGGCTGGCTACGAGCAGCCGCCCGCCCTGCAGCGAGCGCAGCTCGTACTCGCCTGCCGCGGCCGGGATAAGCGCGGATTGCAGGGCTTGTAAGTGGAGCACACAATCCGCGCAGTTTATGATCGCTTCGCCCTCGATCACGGTCAAGGCGTGGAAAGTCTCTCCGCCCGTATCGAAGGCCTGGGGGCGTCTGGTCAGCCGGATGTACTCCAATTTGAAATACTGCGAGGTCGCCAGGGTCTGTCGCGGCGAGCCGGCCAGCGGGTGGATGGGCGCCGCGCCGGCCGGGTCGGCGACCTGGCGCGCCTGTTCGATGTGCAATGTGCGCCCGCCGGTTTGCGGTCGTTCCCAATCGTACGCCCGGTAGGTGATATCTGAGGTCTGTTGCACTTCGTATAACAGCAATCCCGGCCCCAAGGCGTGCAGGGTGCGCGCGGGCATAAAAATCGTATCGCCCGCCTGGACGTCCTGGTAGTGCACAAGCTCCAACAGGCGCTTCGTTCCAATTGCATCCGCCAGTTGCCCGGCGCTGACGCCCGGACGCATCCCAGCAATGACCTGCCCTGCGGGCGTCGCTTCCAGGATATGCCAGGCTTCGGTTTTACCAAATTGGCCTGGGCCGGCCAATCTTTTCGCCCAGGCGTCATCCGGGTGCACCTGAATGGAGAGCCACTCGGCTGTGTCGAGCAGCTTGATCAACAGCGGGAAGCGTGTCCCGGTGCGGGTGAGGGCTTTTTTTCCAATTAACGCTTCGGGAGCGGCGGCGGCGGCCTGGGCCAGGCTCATCTCAGCCCCATCTCCGGCGACGATCCGGTTTTCTTCATAAATCGCCCACACTTCCGCGGTAAGCTGCTCCGGGCGGAGCCGGTAACCGCCCCACGGATAGTCACGATATTGAGGGGTAAGCTGTAAGGGTTGCCTGAAATCCAATCAAACCTCCGAAAGAAGCCAGAAGCCCAGTCTGGGACGCTGGTGGGTTAATTTTATCAGCACCCTGATAAAATACCTATGCTTGATCTTTTCTGGAGCGAAAACCGGTCACCAAACAGGCCAACATGGAAGAAGACATGAAGTTTTTCTGGCAGAAACCCGGCTGGCTGGAACAGGCCAGCGCCTGGATCGACGTCCAGCTCACCCGGTTAGGTTTTGAGCCTGCCGGCCTGGCGCTTCAGCCGCACATGCGCCCCTGGTCCACAGCCCTGGCGGTCCCAACCAGCCACGGCGACCTTTATTTTAAGGCCACAGCGCCGATCCTATCTCACGAGATCCCTATCACGCAAGCCCTGGCCGGTTGGAACCCGGATTGCATCCTGCCCGTCCTGGCAGCCGCGCCGGAGCGAGGCTGGATGTTGCTTCCAGACGGTGGGAGGCGCTTGAGAGAAGGCCTGCGCGCCAGCGGCGATATGCGACCCTGGGAGGTGATCCTGGCCGGGTACGCCGGGTTGCAGATCGACCTGGCGCGCCGGGTACCTGAGATCCTGCGGTTGGGAGCGCCTGACCGGCGCCTGGAAGAGTTGCCCGCCCTATATGCCGGGCTGCTGGCGGACGAAGGCGGCCTGCTGATCGACCAACCCGATGGTCTGAGCGTCCAACAGGCGGCCTTGCTGCAAAGCATGTCGAGCCGCCTGAGCGAGATGTGCCAGGAGCTGGCCGCTTTTGGCATACCGGCCTCTCTCAACCACGGCGACCTGCACGATGGCAATATTTTCTTCCATGATGAGGGGTGTTGGTTTTTCGATTGGGGCGATTGCTCGATCACGCACCCCTTCTTCTCGCTGCGCACCGTCTTCGTAAGCCTGGAAAACTCGCTTGGTTTAGCCGAGAACGCGGCCGAGCTCG
>JAYRNN010000320.1:0-25570 GCA_041912175.1 Anaerolineales bacterium
ACGGGGGTCATCTTGGGGCTGGAACGCGCCGCCGGTGAAACTGCGCCGATCCTGTTCACCGGCGCGGCCTTCTTCCTGCCCACGTTACCGACCACGCCGCTCGACCCAACCATGGCCTTGCCCTACCACCTGTATGTCATCTCCACCCAGGTGCCCGGCATGCCAGTTTCGATCCAATACGGCACCGCCCTGGTGCTGTTGGTGATTGTGTTGAGCTTAAATTTGCTGGCGACGATCATTCGCTCACGAGCGCGCGCCCGCCGCCAGTGGTAGCGAGAAGAGCCGCAGGACTTATGGACAAATTCATCATCGAAAACCTGGTCTTGCATTATTCAGACGGGGTCGAGAGTCTGAAAAACATCACGATGGCGATTCCCGAGCACGCCGTGACGGTGTTGTTCGGCCCGGCCGGGGGCGGGAAATCGAGCCTGCTGCGCACGCTCAACCGCCTGAATGACCTGGCCGATGTGAAAGAAATCTCCGGAAAGGTGTTAATGAACGAAGGGGACAACCAGTTTCTGGATATCCTGGATCACCAGCTCGACGTGACCGCCCTGCGCCGGCGGGTCAGCATGGTTTTTGCCCGCCCGATTGTATTGCCGTTCAGCATCCGCGGCAACCTGACCTACGGGCTGGAGATGGCCGGAGAACGCCGCCAGGCCCGCCTGGATGAGGCCGTGGAACGCAGCCTGAAGCAGGCTGCGCTGTGGGAAGAAGTCAAGGAGCGGCTCAACGATCCCGCGATCGCGCTCTCCGGCGGCCAGCAGCAGCGCCTGTGTATCGCCCGCAGCCTGGCCCTGGAGCCGGAGGTCATCTTGCTCGATGAGCCCACCTCTGGGCTGGATCCGATCTCCACCAACAAAGTTGAAGCAACTTTGGAGGAGTTAAAGAAGGAATATACGATTGTGCTCGTGCCGCATTCGATTCAACAAGCCGCCCGGACGGCCGATAGCGCAGCATTCTTTTTACAAGGCGAGTTAATCGAGTTTGCACCTGGGAGGGATCTTTTCACAAACCCACAAAATAAACGCACCGAAGATTATCTCGAAGGAAGGTTTGGTTAATTGTCATGGGAACCCACCGATTGAGGCGTTATGAAGGATAAGGTGCTGATTGTCGAAGACGAGCCCACGCTGCAAGAAACCCTGGCCTATAACCTGACCCGCCAGGGCTACCAAACGCAAACCGTGGCAGATGGCCAGGCTGCGCTTAAAGCCGCCCGCGAGTACAAACCGGACATCATCGTCCTGGATATCATGCTTCCGCTGCTGGATGGTTTCGAGGTGTGCCGGATGCTGCGCAAGGAGATGAACACGCCGATTTTGATGCTGACGGCGCGGGATGATGAAATTGACCGGGTCATCGGGTTGGAAATGGGCGCGGATGATTATCTCACCAAGCCCTTCAGCATGCGCGAGTTCCTGGCGCGTGTCAAAGCGCAACTGCGCCGGGTGCGCATGATCCGGGAGGATGTCGATAGCGAAACCAGCCTGGCAAGAGAGCTGCTCAAATTTGACAACCTGACCATGGATGTCACGCGCCGGGAAGTTTTATTGAACGATCAGCCGTTGGCGCTCAAGCCAAGGGAATTCGAGCTGCTATTATTCCTGGCGCGCCACCGCGGACAGGTGCTCTCGCGCGATTTGATCTTAGAACGGGTATGGGGTTGGGAGTTCAGCGGCGGCACGCGCACGGTGGACGTCCACGTACGCTGGCTGCGCGAAAAGATCGAGGCTGACCCAAATAACCCTACCCGCATCGTCACAGTCAGGGGTACAGGGTACCGATTCGAGGGATAATGTTACGCAGTATACGCTGGAGAATTGCACTTCCCTACGTCTTACTGATCTTGGTCCTGATGGCAGCCACGGGGATTTATCTTTCCAACATGGTGCGCCAGGTTTATTTACAAGAGCAAAAAAATCAGCTCAGTAAACAGGCGGCTGTTTTACGATCTGACCTGGTCGGAGATTTCGGGGCGGGCGGGCCGGAGCTCAATTTGGACGCCCAGGCCATGAAATGGGCGACGTTGATCGGGGCGCGCGTGACGTTAATCGCCGCCGATGGCACAGTGATCGGCGAATCGCACGACGACCGGGCGCGCATGGATAACCACATCAACCGGGCAGAGGTGATCCAGGCAATTAATGAAGGGCAAGGTTTCAGCGTCCGCTATAGCCATACCGAAGGCTATGACATGCTGTACACGGCTGTGCCGGTGAGCAGTGAAAACAGAATCGTCGGTTTCATTCGCCTGGCTCTGCCGCTGAATGAAATCGATACCTATGTGCGCAGCTTTCAACGCACCATCGTGCTCTTCAGCGTGGTCGCCGCGATCATCGCCATCCTGCTGGCGATGTGGATCGCCAGCCAAACCACGCGCCCGCTGCGCGGGCTGACCGCGGCGGCAAACCAAATCGCCACGGGCAATCTGGATAGCCCGATCATCCAGGTCACATCGGATGAGGTAGGGCAGCTCTCCAAAGCCTTTACCGTCATGCGCGATCGATTGCGCACGCAGATTAACACCCTGGAGACCGAGCGTAGTAAATTATCGGCGGTGCTCCATGAGATGAGCGATGGCGTCCTGATCCTGGATGGAGAGGGGAATATCCAGCTCATCAATCCGGCTGCCGCGGGCATGTTTGAGGTCACCCAGGAACAAGCCATCGGGCAATCTTTGATTAAAGCGTTACGCCAGCACCAGTTGGTGGAGCTGTGGCAAAAATGCCGCGCCTCCGGCGACCCACAAGCCATGCTGATCGAGCTGCCCACCCGGCGCTTATATCTGCACACGGTCGCCGCCAGCCTGGGAAAAGCGCTGCCCGAGAGCACGCTGCTGCTGTTTCAAAACCTGACCCGCATGCGCTATCTTGAAACCGTGCGCCAGGACTTTATGAGCAACATCTCTCACGAGCTGCGCACGCCCCTGGCCTCACTGAAAGCCCTGACCGACACGCTGCAGGAAGGCGCCCTGGATGATCCGCCGGCGGCGCGGCGTTTCTTGCAGCAGATGGAAACCGAGGTCGACGCGCTCAGCTTGATGGTATCGGAGTTATTGGAGCTGTCGCGCATCGAATCTGGCCGCGTGCCATTGAAGTTGGAAGGGGTTTCGCCGCTCGCTTTGATCGATTCGGCCGTGGAGCGTTTGAACTTGCAAGCAGAACGAGCCGGCTTGGAGATTATCACCGCATGCCAGGGCGACATCCCTGCCATCCTGGCAGATTTTGCCCGCCTCGAACAGGCGCTGGTGAATTTGCTGCACAACGCCATCAAATTCACGGATCCCGGCGGCAGGATCGAGGTCGGCTGCCTACAAGAAGAGGAGAAAGTGCAGTTCTTCGTGAAGGACAGTGGGACCGGCATCCCGGCGGAGGAACTGCCGCGCATCTTCGAGCGATTCTACAAAACGGACCGGGCGCGCTCGGGCAGCGGCACCGGTTTGGGGTTGGCGATTACACGCCGCCTGGTCGAGGCCCATGGAGGGCGCATCTGGGCAGAGAGCGTCGAGGGCCAGGGCAGCGTCTTTTACTTCACTATCCCGGTAGCGGTGTAACCGTCCGGTCGCCCCACAGAGCGCGCGTGTCCGCAGTCCCCGAGGCATCCCAACGAACCAAAATTCTTGAGCTGGCCGTCCTGTTCCTGCGCCTGGGCGCGATTGGCTTTGGCGGTCCGGCTGCACACACCGCCATGTTCCATGATGAGGTGGTCAGGCGCAGGAAATGGCTGGACGACCAGCAATTCCTGGATTTAAACAGCGCCGCCAACCTGATCCCGGGGCCTAATTCGACCGAGATGGCGATCCATATCGGTTATACACGCGCCGGCTGGCCGGGGTTGATCGTCGCCGGAGCCGCATTTATCCTCCCCGCGATGCTGATCGTGATGGGTCTGGCCTGGCTGTACGTCCGTTACAGCAATATGCCCGACGCCGGCTGGCTGCTCTACGGGATTAAGCCAGTGGTGATCGCGATCATCGTCCAGGCGATGGTCGTGCTGGGGCGCAAAGCGGTCAAAAATTTTCATACGGCTGTGATCGGCGGGCTGGTGCTGATCGGCGCGTTTTTGGGCGGTAATCCGATCGTTCTGCTGCTGGCCGGAGGCGGGTTCGCCATGCTGGCATCGAACGTGAAGCAATGGAAAAATCGATCGCCGGCCGGGCTGTTGATCTCGCTGACAGCCATCACGGCGCCATTCCTGGCGCAAATTCCGTTTACCCTGGGCGGGATGTTCCTTTCTTTTGTAAAAATCGGGGCCGTATTGTACGGCACTGGATACGTGTTGGCGGCTTACTTGCAAGCCGAATTCGTCAACCGGCTGGGCTGGTTGACCTCCGAACAAGTTTTAAACGCCATCACCATCGGCCAAATCACCCCAGGGCCGGTCTTGACCACGGCGACGTTCATCGGTTACCTCCTGGCCGGGCCCAAAGGAGCAGTGATCGCCACGATCGGGATTTTCTTGCCGGCGTTTATTTTTGTCGCCATCAGCAACCCGTTTATCCCACGCTTGCGCGCTTCGAGCTGGACGGCGGGTTTCCTGGATGGGGTGAATGTGGCTTCATTGGGTTTGATCGCTCAGGTCACCTGGGTGCTCGGGCGCAGCGCGATCGTCGACCTGTATACCGCGGCGATTGGACTCTTGGCAGCGGTTTTGCTGTTCCGGTTTCGAATTAACGCTACCTGGCTGATTCTAGGGGGCGCTTTGGCCGGGCTGGTGCGATTACTTCTTTCCCGTTAACTAAGCGTTTACATAACCTTTAATGCCTCATAACATGCCGGTGCATGTCTCTTAAACTTGGCATGATATCTTACTCCTAGAGTATATCGATTTGTATTTGACATATAGGATGGCGAAACCATTCCAAAACCTCAAATAAAACGATCCGCATCAATAACACTTTAGAGGAGTAAGAACATGAATCGCAAGTACATTCAAATTTTATTCGGCATATTCACGGTGGGTATCTTGAGCTCGGCATGCGCACAGACAACCCCCTACCAACCGGCTGTTACCCAGGCGCCGGCTGCACAAGCGACCAGCGTAGCGCAACCCGCTGCAACCGCCCAACCCACCGAGGCGGCCATGGCGAGCGGCGCGCTGCCGGCGGTCGATCCGGCGAGCGTGAGCGGGCCGATCATCAGCGCCGGCAGCTCGACTGTTTTTCCGCTCGCCGAGGCCGTGGCGACGAAGTTCAAAGAAGAGGGTTACGCGGACCAGGTCACCATCGATAGCGTGGGCACCGGGGGTGGTTTTGAGCGTTTCTGCAAAACCGGCGAGACCGATATCTCGAACGCCAGCCGAAAGATCAAAGATAGCGAGCTCGAGAACTGCAAGACCATCGGCCGCAGCCCAATCGAATTTCGGATCGGCACCGACGCGATCTCGGTCGTGGTTTCATCCGAGAACACCTTCCTGACGGATGTCACCAAAGAGGAGCTGGCGAAAATATTCTCCAAGGATGCAACCAAATGGTCCGATATCCGCCCCGAATGGCCGGCGGAAGACATCTTACGCTACACCCCTGGCACCGACTCGGGCACCTTTGACTACTTCGTCGAAGCGATCATGGATGCGGCGTACGTCAAGGACGCGACAGCCGATAAGGGCAAAGGCGAGCAAGCCTTATTGGCGGCGGAACATCTCAATCTTTCCGAAGATGACAATGTGCTGGTTCAAGGCGTCGAAGGCAGCCCGTACGCTATCGGCTACTTCGGCTTCGCCTACTTCAACGAAAATCAGGGCAAGTTAAAAGCCGTCTCGATCAACGGGATCGTCCCGAACGAACAGACCGCTGAGAGTAACGAATATCCATTATCACGACCGTTGTTCATCTACTCAGACGCCAAGATTATGAAGGATAAACCTCAGGTCGCCTCATTCATCAATTACTTCTTGAGTAACGTCGACAGCCTGATCGTGGATGTAGGCTACTTCCCAGCTTCGGATGAAGCGCTGCAGGCGGCCAGGCAAAACTGGCTGGAGGCGATGCAATAAGATCTCAGGGCTGACTTGAAAGTTCTTTAAGTAACCAAAACATGGCGAGTATACCTTTGCAAAGTAATCAAATCCGGGCGCGAACGCCTGCCGGTTTGACCCGCCGGGCGAGGGTCGGCGAGGCGATTATCCAGGCGTTGTTGTTTTTTTGCGGCGCGCTATCGATCGTGACCACGCTGGCGATTGTGCTTGTCCTGCTCTGGCAGGCGAGCGCTTTTTTTCGCAAGCCAGAGGTGACTTTATTTGGTTTTCTAACCGGCGCCCAGTGGCAGCCAAAAATTGGCAGCTTTGGCGTCTTGCCCCTGGTCAGCGCCACCTTAACAACGACTTTCATCGCCATGCTGGTCGCTTTGCCTTTAGGTCTGTTTGTGGCCATCTACCTGAGTGAATATGCTTCTCCCAAAGCGAAGGGTATCCTTAAACCAGTCCTGGAAGTGCTGGCCGGCATCCCAACCGTGGTGTATGGTTTCTTTGCGTTAACTTTTATCACACCCATCTTACGCTCGCTGCTCGGCAAGGATACGGTGGAAATATACAATACCGCCTCCGCCGGGCTGGCGATGGGTATCTTGATCTTGCCATTGATCAGCACCATGACCGAGGACGCGTTAAGCGCCGTCCCACGCTCGTTGCGCGAGGCAGGCTACGGCGTGGGGGCGACGAAACTGGAAGTGGCGCTTAAAATCGTGCTTCCGGCCGCCATCTCCGGCATTGCAGCGGCGGTGCTGATCGGCTTATCGCGGGCGATCGGCGAAACGATGATCGTGGCGATCGCCGCCGGCGCCGGCCCGAACCTGACGGTGAATCCGTTCAATTCTGCAGAAACCATGACCGGCTATATCGTGCGCATCAGCGGCGGCGATTTGAGCTACGACTCTCTGGACTACGAGAGCATCTATGCGATTGCCTTGCTGCTGTTCGCGATCAGCCTGGGATTGAACCTGATCAGCCAGCGCATCGTCAGACGATACCGGGAAAGATACGAATAGCGATGCTGCCCATCCGCCCCACGCACAAAGGACATTTCGAGACCGCCAAAACAGGCGCCGAATTTGCAGCCAACCTGCCCAAACGGCGGCTGGCTTCGCGCGCCTGGCTGCTCGTCTTCCAGATCTCGGTACTGGTGGGCATCCTGGCTTTATCGACGCTGCTGTATAACGTGGTGAACGATTCGTCGGGGCTGGTCGCTTTCACCGTAAAGACGGACCCGGCCAGCTTGAGCGGCGGTACACCGCTCACCGAACTGTCTGTGAGCCAGCTCGATCAAATCCTGCGCACCAAACTTTCCGCCAATCGCTATCGCACACTGGAGCAGGAAAAACCCATCGCATCGCGCTCGCAGAGCGAGCTGGTTTCATTGACCACGGCTGAAATCGTCAAACCACAGGTTTTGAATACCTGGAAGCTGACCGAATCCCTGTTCCAAAGGCAAAAAATCGAACAGGAAGTGATTAAAGATTTTCCAGGGGCCTACCTCCAGTTCCGGGTGTGGATCAACGCCGATTTCATTCGCGCCACACAATCCAGCGACCCGCTGGCAGCCGGGGTACGCACGGCGATCTTGGGCAGCTTGTGGATCATCCTGATCACGATCTTGTTCGCTTTCCCGATCGGCGTCGGTGCGGCTATCTACCTGGAAGAATACGCCAACCGGGAAAGCCGCATGAATCGCCTGATCCAGACGAATATCAATAACCTGGCGGCGGTACCATCGATCATTTACGGGATCCTGGGCCTGACCATCTTCGTGCGCGCCCTCGAGCCGATCACCAGTGGATCGCTTTTCGGCCTGGCCGAACCCACCACTGCCAACGGTCGTACGATCCTTTCGGGAGGCTTGACGCTGGCATTATTGGTCTTGCCGTTAATGATCATCAACGCGCAGGAAGCGATCCGGGCCGTCCCTTCGTCGCTCCGCCAGGCCAGTTATGGGTTAGGGGCAACCCAATGGCAAACGGTCTGGCACCATGTACTGCCCAACGCCATCCCCGGCATCCTGACCGGCGCGATCCTGGCCATCTCACGCGCCTTTGGCGAGACCGCCCCGTTGATCGTGGTCGGAGTATCGACGTACATTACGGTCAATCCGGCCAGCTTCTTTTCAAAATTCACGACGCTGCCGGCCCAAATCTACCAATGGACCGCCCGCCCGCAAGTTGAATGGCGCAACCTGGCTTCTGCTGCCATTCTGGTCCTGCTGATCCTGCTGCTGGCCTTGAACGCCAGTGCAATTGTGCTGCGCAACCGTTACACAAGGAAGTATTCCTGATATGGCTCTACAAATCCAACCCTTACCGACTACCGAAATGCGATCTGTCGAGGGAATTCCCAATCAGGCCCAGGATGCGATCGAAGCACGCCAGCTAAACGTGTTCTATGGCGATTTCCTGGCGGTCAAAAATATCAACCTGCCCGTGCCTAAACAAAAAATAACCGCCATCATCGGGCCTTCGGGGTGCGGTAAAAGCAGCGTGCTGCGCTCGTTTAACCGCATGAACGAGTTAATCCCCGCCGCGCATGTCACAGGGGAGGTGCTGTTCCAGGGAAGAAATATCTATGACGCGGATATCGACCCGGTGGAAGTGCGGCGGCGGATCGGGATGGTCTTTCAAAAACCGAACCCCTTCCCGAAAAGCATCTACGAAAACATCGCCTGGGGGGCCAGGATCAATGGGTTTCGGGGTTCCCGGCTGGCCATGGATGAATTGGTGCACGAGTCGCTCACCCGGGCAGCTTTGTGGGAGGATGTGAAGGATAAATTGGATCAAAGCGGTTTATCGCTTTCCGGCGGCCAGCAACAGCGCCTGTGCATCGCACGTACAATCGCCATCAAGCCAGATATAATATTAATGGACGAGCCCTGTTCTGCGCTCGACCCGATTGCGACCTTGAAAATCGAGGAGCTGATGCGGGACCTGTCTGAAGAATACACGATCATTATTGTGACCCATAATATGCAGCAGGCGGCGCGCGTGTCGGATTTCACGGCCTTTTTTACAATGAACCAGGAGCGCGCCGGCTTTCTGATGGAGTATGGCGCGACCGACCAGCTCTTCACCAACCCAAAAGAGAAAACCACGGAAGATTACATCACAGGCCGCTTCGGTTAAAGGTTTACTATGGAGAATGAAACAAGCGCGCAATCGAACACCCGGACAAAAGTGCTTTTCTTATGCACAGGCAACACCGCACGCAGCCAGATGGCAGAGGCGTTACTCGAGCGTTACGGCGGGGAGTATTTTGAAGTTTATAGCGCCGGGCTGGAGCCAGGCGTGATCCACCCACTCACGATCCAGGTCATGGAAGAAATCGGGGTCGATATGGGCGGGCGCTATTCGAAAGGCCTCAACCAGTTCCTCGGCAAAGTCCATTTCGGCTACCTGATCACGGTGTGCGATCGGGCAGACCAAAAATGCCCCATATTTCCGGGCATGGGCGCCCGCTTGCATTGGCCCTTTGAGGACCCGGCGGCCTTCGAAGGCTCAGAGACCGAAAAGCTGGCGAAATTCCGCCAGGTGCGAGATCAAATCAGCCAAAAGGTTGTGGATTGGCTGCACGATTCGGGTAAAATATAAGTATAAGATTCAATTTTTGTAGGTTTTCGAGCGGCTTTGTCGTTCAAAACATAACCAAACGCTTAGCCTGATCACGTTGTGAAGGTACAAGACCATGACGAGAGAGTCTTTAGATCGCAAGATCCGCCATATGTATGATGAAATCCTGGTGATGGATAGCATGGTAGAAAATGCCGCCTTGAGCGCCGTGGAGGCATTAAAAAAACACGATATCGAGGCAGCCAGGAGAATTTACGCAGAGGACAGCAATATCAACAGCAAACGCTTCGAGCTGGAGAATGAACTCATTGTCACCATCGCCACCCAGCAACCCATCATGGCGCATGATTTGCGATTGTTGGCCTCGATCTACGAGGTGATCGGCGAGCTCGAGCGGATGGGCGATTATGCCAAGGGGATTGCCAAAATCGTCATGTTGATCGGCGATAAGCCGCTCGTCAAACCACTGATCGATATCCCGCGCATGGCGGAGATTGCCACCAGTATGCTGCACCGGGCGGTCGGCGCGTTCATCAGCGGCGATACCGAGCTGGCGCGCGCCATCCCGGAAGAAGATGACATGGTGGACAACCTTTACAACCAGGTTTATCGCGAATTAGTGACCATCATGCTTTCAGATCCCTCCACGATCGATCGGGCTAATCACCTGCTGTGGGTCGCCCACAACCTGGAGCGCATGGCCGACCGGGTGACCAATATCTGCGAACGCACAATTTATATCACCACCGGCCAGCTCAAAGAGATGGACAAGACCGACGACGAAATCACTGCCTAGAAGTTTCAGCTTTCCCTGACGCAGCCTGGGGCGCGAGATCTCGCGCCCCAGGCTGCGTTTACAAAGAAAAGATATGACAAATTCAGGAAAAATATCAGTTGTCCAACCACGCAGAAACAGGTACACTATACCTGTTGAGAGGAGGTTGTAAAGATGAAAATCATTGCGTACGTCGTGGCCGCAGTCTTGATCCTGTTTGGGATTCTGTTCATTTGGGCCGCATTCGGGCCTGCCTTCAACGCGGGATGGTTTATCACCGGCGCAGTGACCGTCCTGATCGGCCTGGCGTTGATTTGGTTTGGCAGCCGCCAAAAACCCGCTTCGCAGGCAAACAACGTGACCGTCAAGATCGATTTGCCGGCAAATGTGGAGCTGGATAAATTTCAGTGTAAAAACTGCGGCGGCGCGTTGACCACCGATAATGTCAAGCTGGTACAGGGAGCGCCGGTCGTCACCTGCCCTTACTGCAATACAACCTACCAGTTAACCGAAGAACCCAAGTGGTGAACCCCCGCATCTGGAGTATCCAATGAAACGATTAGCCGCCTTGTTGCTCAGCCTGGTTGTCGTGGCGTTCCTTTCTTTTGGCGTCGCTTCAGCGCAAGATTATTCGTTCAATTTGCAGGAAGGCACAGCCGATGTATTTATCAATACGGATGGCTCGGCCCGCATCGAGTATACATTTGTTTTCAATAACGACCCTGGCGCATCGCCCATTGAATATGTGGACGTGGCCTTTCCCTCCTATACGAACGTGGATCAAGGCAGTATCAGCGCCACCGTGGATGGACAGGATGTCAGTTACATCTCAGCCTCCGAGTATCAAGGCTCAGGCTCGGGTGTGGCCGTAGCGCTTGGCTCCGGCTCGATCCCACCTGGCGCATCTGGGACCGTGAAGGTGACCCTGGGGAACGTAACCGGGTTGATCTTCCAGGACAGCCAGGACGCGAATTATGCCGGGCTGGAGTTCTCACCCGCCTATTTCAGCACCGCTAATGGGCAAACGAACTGGATGGTCAATTTTCACCTGCCGCCAGGCGTCAAACCGGAAGAGCCGCGCTGGCACACCGCGCCAAGCGGATGGCCAGAACAGCCGGAGACCTACCTGGACGAGCAAGGCCGGGTAACGTATTCTTGGAATAATCCCGCGGCGCAGGGCAACCGCGAATATGTATTCGGGGCATCTTTCCCCGCCTCCTACTTACCCGCCGGAATCGTTCGGCAGCCGGATGTCGCCCAGTCTTTAGGTACGGATTGGGGCACAATCACGAATATTGCCATCTTGTCATGCTGTTTGGGTTTCTTCGCCGTGATTTTCATCGTGGGCGTCCGAAATGGGCAGAAACGCAAGCTGCAATATCTTCCGCCAAAAATCGCCATCGAAGGCCACGGCATCAAACGCGGCCTGACCGCCGTAGAAGCTGCGCTTTTACTGGAGCAGCCGCTGGATAAGGTGCTGACGATGATTTTGTTTGCGGTGATCAAGAAAGACGCCGCCAGCGTGACCAAGCAAGATCCGCTCGAGCTGAAAGTCAACGACCCCCTACCAGATGATTTGCAGCCGTACGAAACCGCCTTCTTACAGGCCTTTAAGGCGCCGGCTACCTCACGCAAAAAAGAGCTCCAAGATATGATGGTCGATCTGGTAAAAAGCCTGTCGAATAAAATGAAAGGTTTTAGCCGCAAAGAAACGATCGCTTATTATCGGGACATTGTACAGCGTGCATGGACACAGGTTGAAACTGCGGGCACGCCCGAAGTGAAGAGCGACAAATTCCAGGAGAACCTGGAATGGACGATGATGGATAAGGACTATGATGACCGCACCCGGCGGGTATTTGGGCCCGGCCCGGTCATCATACCCAACTGGTGGGGCCGCTATGATCCCAGCTACGGCCGGACGGCCTCATCTTCTCCGGTGAGCACCTCGGCCCCCAGCTCGGGCGGGGGCGGGATAGGCAGCAGCGGCCCGACGATGCCCACCCTACCCGGCGCGGCCTTTGCCGGTTCGATCGTCACGGGCGTCCAATCCTTTTCCAATAAGGTCGTCGGAAATATCTCCGACTTCACCGGGACGATCACCAACAAAACCAACCCGGCGCCGGTAAACACGGCTACCCGATCTTCGGGAGGCGGCGGCCGCTCCAGCGGCGGCAGTAGTTGTGTGTGCGCCTGCGCCTGCGCGTGTGCAGGCTGCGCGTGCGCCTGTGCGGGCGGCGGGCGGTAAGGTGTTCCGGCTTCGCAAAACCCAGCCGATCGACTTCGATCCGGCGGCCAGCGGCCTGTATCATTATTTCATCCAGGGCGATGGCGAGAGCAGCCGGGTCCATTTACGCGTCGATCCGGACGGCAGCGGGATCTTGTTGATCAACGCCAGCCGGGTGCTCCACCTCAACCCGACGGCGGCCTTTATGGCGCGCCTGGCCCTGGAAGAGACCCCCCAGGCGAGCGCGGTGGGCGCGGTGACCGGACGCTTTCGGGTGTCACGCAGCCAGGCCTTGCACGACTATGCGCAGTACACCGACCAATTCGGCGAGCTGCTCCGCCCGGATGGCGCCTGCCCGATCCACGACCTGGAGCTGGATATCCAGGCGCCCTTCTCAGCCCGGCCCAGCGCGCCCTACCGGATGGACCTGGCGCTCACCTATCGCTGCAATAATGACTGCGCCCACTGTTATAACGCCCGTTCGCGCCAGTTTCCGGAGATGAGCAGCGCAGCCTGGAAACAGGTCCTGGACCGCACGTGGCAAATTGGCATCCCGCACGTGGTTTTTACCGGCGGCGAGCCCACGCTGCGCGACGATCTGCCAGAGCTGATCGCCCACGCCCAAAGCAATGGCCAGATCACCGGGCTCAACACCAATGGCCGGCGCTTGAGCGACACGGCTTATGTGCACGAGCTGGCGCGCGCCGGGCTGGATCACGTCCAAATCACGCTCGAATCGCACAACCCGGCCATCCACGACTCGATGGTCTGCGCCAAGGGGGCCTGGCGGCAGACGGTCGCGGGGATCAAAAATTGCCTGGATAGCCCGTTGTACGTGATGACCAACACGACCATGCTGCAAGAAAATAGCCCGAGCATGCGCGAAACCTTGAACTACCTGGCTGAATTAGGCGTGCCTACGGTTGGCCTGAACGCGCTGATCTATTCGGGGCGCGGCGAGAAGGTAGGCGCCGGCCTGCCCGAAAGCGAGCTGGAACCGCTCTTGAAGCTGGCGCGCCAGCTCACCGAAGCGCATGCCCAACGCCTGATCTGGTATACGCCGACCGAATACTGTCATTTCGACCCGATGCAGCTCGAGCTGGGCGTCAAAGGCTGCACGGCTGCGCTCTATAATATGTGCGTCGAGCCGGACGGCAACGTGCTCCCTTGCCAGTCATACTACACGCCGCTGGGCAATCTTTTAGAAGATCCATGGGATTCGATTTGGAACCATCCCATCTCCGCCGGCTTACGCGAACGGAGTTATATCATGGAGAAATGCCAGGCTTGTTCCCTGCTGGTCGAGTGCGGCGGCGGTTGCCCACTGCACGGCCAGGCGGCAGTCTAAAATCCGTTGCGACGATTTTTCGTGTGTAAAGAGGCATGCTTATGTCGAATATCCTTCACTCCATCCAAGACTGGTTCTCACCGGTACGAACCTTGCCAAGCGGCATGTACCATTACGTTTCTCCGCCCGAGGACCCGCGCAATTACCGCCTGCATTTACGCCTCGAGCCCGATGGATCGGGCGTGCTGGTGGTGAATGCGGCGACGATATTACACCTGAACCAGACCGCGGCAGAGCTGGCCTATTACCTGGTGCAGAATGTCCCCCCGCATGAAGCCGCCCGGAAAATCGTCAGCCGCTATCACATCACGCATGACCAGGCGATCAGCGATTACCAGAACCTGATCGACCGGATCCAGATTCTGATCAATACGCCGGACCTGGACCCGGAAACATTTTTGGAATTCAATCGAAAAGACGCCCACAGCCTGTCTGTTTCGGCGCCCTATCGCCTGGACTGCGCGCTCACCTACAAGCTACCGGAAACGGCTTCCACAAGCGCCGCGCCGCTTGAGCGCGTGAAACGCGAGCTGGCGACACAGGAATGGAAGACGATCCTGGATCGAGCTATTTCGATCGGCATCCCGCATATTGTCTTCACCGGAGGCGAGCCGACCTTGCGGGCGGATCTACCCGACTTGATCGCCCACGCCGAGGCGAATGGACAGGTGACCGGCTTGATCAGCGATGGCTTGCGCTTCGTGGACGCCGTTTACTTAAACCAGGTGCTCCAAAAGGGCCTGGACCACATCATGCTGGCGCTCGACCCCGATCAAGAGGACGCCTGGAGTGCGTTGGAGAACCTGCTGGCGGCGGATATCTTCCTGGCGGTGCATGTGACGATCACCCAGGATAATTTCATTGATTACCCGGCCCTGCTCGAGCGCCTGGCAAAACTGGGCGTGAAGGCGATCTCACTCAGCGCCAATCATCCTGAGGCAAACGAGGCGCTCGAGAAGGCCCGTAATTTGATCGCCGCGCACGGCATCGAGCTGATTTGGAACCTGCCCGTCCCCTATTCCGCCATGCACCCCATCGCGATAGAAACTTCCACCTGGGAACAAATCCCAGGGGCCGGCCGCGACTGGTTATACATCGAGCCGGATGGAGACGTCTTACCGGCGCAAGGCTTAAACCAGGTTCTAGGGAATATGCTGACGGACCCCTGGGAAACCATCTGGAAGAAATAAAGCCGGTCGATGCAATCTGTTCAAGATTGGCACGCACGCTATGTGCAGCAGGCGCAGTGGACATCTCCGCTGCGCCAGTATCTTTATCAGAAAGCAGGCATACCCGGCGCGGGCAGCCTGTTGGAGGTAGGCTGCGGCACAGGGGCGCTCTTAATGGAATTGTCCGCGCAGGGCCAGGCCGATCTGCATGGTCTGGATATCAATCCTGAGAACCTGGATTTGTGCGCCCGAAACGCTCCGCAGGCTCGCCTGACATGCGGCGACGCCCACCGGCTGCCCTATCGCCAGGCGTCTTTCCAGGCGGTCATCTGCCACTACTTGTGCCTCTGGCTCGCCGACCCGGCCCGGGGTGTACAGGAAATGGCGCGCGTGGTCCGCCCAGGGGGATGGGTGTTGGCCCTGGCCGAACCGGATTATGGGGGCAGGATTGACTCCCCGATCGAGCTCGCCGAAATGGGCCGTCTGCAGATGGATGCCCTGCGCCGCCAGGGCGCTGACCCAAGGATGGGTCGCCGGCTGGCCGGGCTGCTATCGGGCGGCGGGCTGACGCGGGTGGAGGCCGGCGTCATCGGAGGAGAATGGAAGTTCCCCGCTCCGGCGGAAAGCTGGCAGGCGGAATGGAAGGTGTTCGAGGCCGATCTTGAGGGCACGCTGGGGGCAGACAGGCTGGCATCATTGCGAGGGATCGATGCGCGCGCCTGGCGCAGCGGGGAGCGAATCCTTTACGTCCCCACGTTCTACGCCTGGGGCCGCAAAGAATAGCAGGTATCTAAATCGAAAGTTATTTTGGAAGGCCGATTTGGACCTGGCCGTCTACAACGCGCACCGGGTAAGCGGGGATATCTACGATCGCCGGCAGCGATAAGACCTTGCCGTTCCGCACGTCGAACGTCGCCCCATGGCGCGGACAAATAATCTCAAAGCCGTTCAGATCGCCATCCCCCAGTGGCCCATTATCATGCGAACAAACATCTGCGATGGCAAAAAGCTGGCCGCCGATATTGAAGATGACGATCGGCTCGCCGTCGATCTCCACGAAGAGCCGCTCGCCGTTACCCAGCTCATCTTGTGCGGCCACTTCGATGAATTCACTCTCTTCTTCAGACAGTTTTGTATAGTTGTACATGGCGACCTTATTCCACCAAATCGTCGCTGGCCTCGCCCAAACCATATACGCCGGCTTTGAGCACTTTTAAGGACAGCAGGGCGCATTTCAGGCGCACAGGTCCAAGCTCAAGACCGAGCACATCCATCAAGTCGTCCTTGCTAAACGCTTTCACTTCGTCAAGCGATTTTCCGATCACGCTCTCCAGCAGCAAATCGGCTGAGGCCTGGGAGATCGCGCAGCCGTGCCCGTCAAAGGCAGCCTCAGCGACGCGCCCGGTTTCATCCAGGCGCAGATCGATGCGGATATGGTCGCCGCACAGCGGGTTATCATCTTCGAAAGAGATATCGTGCGGATCTAAACTGCCCCGATAATGGGGCATTTTATAGCGGTCAATTATCACTTCACGATAGAGATCATCCATAGGTTTCTAGGGGCCAAAGACTTTTTTTACTTTATAGATGGATTCGGCGAGCTGGTCAACTTCCTGGGTCGTATTATACAAATAGAAGCTGGCGCGAGCCGTGGCCGGCAAATTGAATTTTTCATGCAGGGGCATGGCGCAATGGTGTCCGGCCCGAATGGCGACGCCATCGCTGTCGAGAATCTGGGAGATATCGTGCGGGTGGACGCCTGCCAGGGTAAATGAGACCACGCCGCCGCGATCATCCGCCAAAGGACCAAAGACTTTTACGCCGGGGATTTCTACCAGGCGTTCCAGGGCGTACTCGACCAGCGCGTGTTCGTGTTGGGCGATGCGCTGCATGCCCACCTGCACCAGGTAATCGATTGCCGCCCCAAAACCGACTGCTTCGGCGATGGCCGGCGTGCCGGCTTCGAATTTATAGGGGATCTCATTGGGCGTGAAGGAGCGCAGGTGAACGCGCTTGATCATGTCGCCGCCGCCCATGAATGGCGGCATGGCTTCCAATAAATCTTTGCGCCCGTAAAGAACGCCGATGCCGGTTGGCCCGAGCATTTTGTGGGCCGAAAAAGCCAAAAAGTCGATCCCAAGCTCTTTAACGTCCACCGGGAAATGGGGCACAGACTGGGCGCCGTCGACAAGCGTGACCGCGCCGGCCTGGTGCGCCAGGCGGATGATCTCAGCGGCCGGGTTGATGGCGCCCAACACATTGGACATATGGGTGAAGCTGACCAGGCGCGGCTGCAGGTTCAAAATGCTGCGGTACGCTTCCAGGTCAAGGTAACCCTCCGGCGTGACAGGGATGAACTCGAGGCGCAAGTTCCGCTCGGCGGCCAGGATCTGCCAGGGGACCAGGTTCGAATGATGTTCCATCTCGGTCAACACGACCACGTCGCCGGCTTTTAAGTTAGCGCGGCCCCAGGTATAAGCCACCAGGTTGATCGACTCGGTTGTGTTGCGGGTGAAAATCACCTGGCGCGCGGCGGGCGCATTGATGAATTTCGCCACACGCTCGCGGGCGTTTTCATAGAGCGCGGTCGCTTCCTCTGCCAGGACATGGATGCCACGGTGGATGTTGGCGTTGGAGTGCGTGTAAAAATCGTCCATCGCCTGGATCACAGCGGCCGGTTTCTGGCTGGTGGCGGTCGAATCCAGATAAACCAGGCGCACTCCAGGCCGGACTTCGCGCTGCAGGATCGGAAAATCTGAACGTATCTTTTCGATATTTAGGTATTCAAGCGTTGTCATGCGTTTCAACCTGGATCAAGAGACTAATCTTCTTGATTCGCTTTCTCTGGGCGGCCAACCGGGCGAGGTCGGGCTCGCCTGCGGCGGCGTATGGCAGGACGAATATTATGCGAATCCTTGGGGCACCATAAAACATGGTCCGGCACCATCCAACCATCCGTCAGATAAACGTTTTCTTGGAATTGTATGGCCAACATTTTTGGGTCAACCTGGACGACGGTGCCTTCCAACCAATCGCGGACGCGGTTACCATTTCGGTCGTGATCGCAATATACTTCGATCCGGTCCCCTACCTGGAAGGCTTCTTCCCGGTTGGGAGCGCTTGTAAAATATAGACCTGGCAAAGCTCCCTCCATTCATTTTACTATCAAAGAAAAATACCAAAGGCGAGCCGTATTTTTCCGTCTCGCCAAGGTTTGGCAAATAATAGATTGTTTTTATTTGAGCAGCTAGCCCATTTTTTCGGTGATCGCCTCTTGAAAACGAGAACGAACGCCTTCAAATGGGATTCGTTGCATAATCGGATCAAAGAAACCCTCGACGATCAGGCGTTCCGCCTCCGGGTATGGGATACCCCGGCTGCGCAGATAAAAGACCTGATCCGCGTCAATTTTACCAACCGTTGCGCCATGTGTACAGCGCACATCGTCGGCCAATATTTCCAGGCCGGGGATCGAGTCGGAGCGGGCCTGCTCGCTCAATACCAGGTTACGGTTAGCCTGGTAACCATCCGTCTTTTGAGCGCCGGGCGCCACGTAAATCATGCCCTGCCATACCGAGCGGCTCTGGTCGCGCAGCGCGCCCTTATAAAGCAAATCGCTGGTGGTATGCGGCGCGAGGTGGTTCTGCTGGGTATCCAGGTCGAGATGCTGCTTGCCGTCGGCAAAGTAGAAACCAGACATGCGCCCGCTGGCGCCCTGGCCCGCCAAATCCAGGTCGGAGAAATTCTTGGTGACCTGGCTGCCCAACGCGCCAAAAATCCAATCCAGATTCCCATCACGCTCCACACGCGCGCGCTCGTGAGAGAAATTCCAGACGTGCTCGCCCCAAGATTGCAGCTCGACAAAGCGTAAATTCGCTCCGCTTTCGACCGCCAGCTCCACCAGTCCGGCGTGCAGGCTTTGCCCTTCCGGCTCGGTGTGCGAGGCGAATTCATGGACATAAGTCAATGAAGCGCCTTGATCGACCAATACCAGGATGTGTGAGAAGTAGGCGATGCCTGCCCCGGGGCCCCAAAAGATACTGTGCAGGGGTTGGTCGACATCGACCCCGCGCGGGATATAAACGAATACGCCCTTGCGCGCCATGGTTGCGGCCAACGCGCCAAACTTGCCTTCGTCTGGACGCACCACCTTTCCCAAGATACGCTCCAGGAGCTGTGGATATTGGCGTTCGGCGGTCGCCAGGTCGGTGAAGACAACCCCTTTGGCCGCCAGCTCGGGGTTGAGCTCGACGCTGGACTGGCCCGGGCCAAGGATGATCTGGCCGCCATGCCGCTCGCCGGCCAATGGCTGGAGCAGCTCGTCGGGGACGGCGGCGAATTTTTGCGTCGCTACCGGCAAACGGAATCGCCCAGGCTGCAGGGCGCGCAGGTCGGTTCGCCGCCAGGATTCCTCGGAGGTGGTTGGAACAGGCAGACGCTCGAATGCCTCCCAGGCGCGCGCCCGGTAATCGACCAGGAATTGCGGATAAGCGCCCGTCTCGGCCAGCGCGGGGACGTCCTGGCGGGTAAAATAAAAATCTTGCGTGGTGTCCGCACGCTCAACGCGCCGGCTGCGGGTGACAACAGTACGATTCGCCATAGCTAACCTATCGAGCCTTCCATCTGTAACTGGATCAGGCGGTTCATTTCAATTGCATATTCCATGGGTAGTTCTTTGACCAGGGGTTCGATAAAGCCGGAGACGACCATCGTGGTGGCT
This sequence comes from Anaerolineales bacterium, assembly GCA_041912175.1. GTDB lineage: Bacteria > Chloroflexota > Anaerolineae > Anaerolineales > UBA4823 > CAZAGA01. The sequence goes on from JAYRNN010000320.1 coordinate 19,791, forward strand.
TCTTCTTCACTCAGGCCGCGGCTCATCAGGTAAAAGAGCTGTTCCTCGCCCACCTTCGAGACCGAGGCTTCGTGCCCGATCGTCACGTCCTGCTCATCGACCTCGATATAGGGATAGGTGTCGGAGCGAGCTTTATCGTCTAACAACAACGCGTCGCAGACCACGTTCGATTTGACGCTGTTGGAGCCTTTATATACCTTCAAAAGACCGCGGTACGAAGCCCGGCCCGAGCCACGGCTGATCGATTTTGAGGTGATCTTGCTGCTGGTGTTGGGCGCGGCGTGGATGACCTTTCCGCCGGTGTCCTGGTGTTGGCCAGGACCGGCAAACGCCATGGAGAGGATTTCGCCATGTGCGCCTGGGCCGATCAGGTAACAGGAGGGGTATTTCATGGTCAGCTTCGAGCCCAGGTTGGCGTCAACCCATTCCATCGTGCCATGTTCGTGCACCAGGGCGCGTTGGGTCACCAGGTTATAAACGTTGGTGGACCAGTTTTGGATGGTGGTATAGCGCACACGCGCGCCGCGCTTGACGACGATTTCAATCACCCCGCTGTGAAAAGAATCGGTGGTGTAAATCGGCGCCGTGCAGCCCTCGACGTAGTGCACCTGCGCCCCTTCATCGGCAATGATGATGGTGCGCTCGAACTGGCCGATATTGGCGGCGTTCAAACGAAAATAAGCCTGCAGCGGCAATTCAACTTTTATTCCCTTGGGGATGTAAATGAAGGAGCCGCCAGACCAGACCGCGCTATTGAGGGCGGCGAACTTATTATCCTCGATCGGGATCACGGTTCCAAAATATTCACGGAACAGGTCTGGGTGCTTGCGCAGCCCATCTTCAATGCTCAAGAAGATCACGCCCTGTTTCTCGAGATTCTCATGAATCTTATGGTAGACCATCTCCGATTCGTACTGCGCGCCGACCCCGGCCAGGAATTTACGCTCTGCCTCGGGGATGCCCAGGCGGTCGAATGTATTTTTGATCGTATCGGGGACATCTTCCCATGATTTGGCCTCCGCCTCCATCGGGCGGACGTAATAATAGATATCGTCCAGGTTGAGCTTGGAGAGATCTGGGCCCCAGGTGGGCATGGGCCTTTTTTGAAAATGATCGAGCGCCTTGAGGCGAAAATCTAACATCCACTGGGGTTCGCCCTTCATGGCAGAGATCTGCTCGACAATCTCACGATCCAATCCCTTGCGCGATTTGAACACCGCCGTCTCGGGATCGCTAAAACCAAACTGGTACTCCCCAATCCCTTCCAAAAGTTTTGCATCACTCATCGTACACCTCCGGCAAGCTTGCACTCATGCAGCATTTGCCTGGGAAAAGTCGCCATCGATACCATTAAGCCGCAACGGCTTCGCCGTTCTTTTCGCGTAACCAATCATAACCATGCTCTTCCAGATGCAGGGCCAGCTCTGGGCCGCCCGTCTCAACGATCCGGCCGTCCAGCATGATATGGACAAAATCTGGTTTGACGTAATTCAACATGCGCTGATAATGGGTGATCAAGAGCACGCCCAGACTGGGGCCGCGCAGGGTATTAATCCCTTCCGAGACAATCCGCAGGGCATCGATATCCAAACCGGAGTCGGTCTCGTCCATGACGGCAATTTCCGGCTGCAGCATGGCCATTTGCAACACTTCGGCGCGCTTCTTCTCTCCGCCCGAAAAGCCTTCGTTCAAATACCTGCCTGCAAAAGAATGATCCATTTTTAGCAAATCCATTTTGTCTTTGAGCAGGCGGCGAAATTCGGGAATGGAGATGCCTTTATCTTCAGGATTAATGGATTTTCGCTTGGCATTGACCGCCGTGCGCAGAAAATTTGCCACGGTCACACCCGGGATGGATACCGGGTACTGGAAGGCCAGGAACAGTCCCAGGTGAGAACGAACGTCCGGCTCCAGGTCAACCAGATTCTGGTCCTTGAAGCAGATTTCGCCTTCGGTTACTGCAAATTGCGGGTGGCCCATCAACGTATTGGCCAGGGTCGACTTACCCGTGCCATTGGGGCCCATAATGGCATGTACTTCGCCTTGTTTTACGGTGAGGTTGACGCCTTTTAAGATTTCACGATCATCGATGCCGACATGCAGGTTACGGATATCGATCTGGGACATATCACTTGCTCCTTCAAAAAACGTTATTCATTAATATTATCGGTGATAACCGCTGAGATTTTGGGGTTGCGTAAATTTTCTCAAAACCGCGCAATTATAGCTTTGTTGTTTTGTTCCGTCAATATTTAGCATAAATATCTAATAAATTCAAATTGATTATAGCCCCAGTATCGAAAATCGTCAATAATATTTAGTATAATAATCTTAAATATTGACAAAAATTCTGGCTGATGCTATACTGGTGGCGTAGATTAACGTCAGGTTGGGATGGAGGTTTATTTGAGTGGCTTCGCCGCTCAAATAAACCTCAAAATAGCAACCTTTTTATTGTCCCGTGAGCAGGATGATGTCGTATGTTTGATTATGAGAATGGCGAAAACAACCAAAGCACGCGCGAGCGGGTATTACATACGCTGCTAACCCACCAGCATTGTACGATTAATGAAATCGCCGATGCGGTGGATATTAACCCAATTTCTGTGCGGCATCACATCACCAAACTTCAAGCGGACGGCCTGGTAGACTCGGCCGAAGAAAGGCACGGGGTTGGCCGGCCGCGGCGGGTGTATTATCTGAGCGAAAACGGCCGGGAACATTTTCCATCGCGATACCTGCGTCTGACCTTGAGACTGCTGGAACAATTAAAAGAAACGGTTCCCCAGCCGATGATCAACCAGTTATTTTCTGAGATGGCAAAAGACCTGGCCGCCGACCACGCCCCCGAGCTGGCCGGGTTATCCATCGAGCAGCGCCTGGACCTGGTTCAAAAGCTGCTCACCAACGAGGGTTTTACGGTTGACTGGCAGCGGCAGGGCGATTACTACCAGATTCGTGAATCCAATTGCCCCTACTTCCACGTCGGACAGAACCATCCCGAGGTGTGTACGGTTGACCAGACCTTGATCTCGAATGTACTGTCTGTCCCGGCGGAGAAAATTCAGTGCATGCTGTACGGCGATGCACACTGCACGTTCGTCGTCCCGGTTTCAGCAATTCTGGAGAGTGAGGCATGACACAAACAGAGCGCCCCCCATTGGTCTGGCAGGCCGAGAGTACACATCCGGAGCTGGCTGAACTTCTCAGAGAAAAAATGCGCGAGGTGGTTGACCCGGAGATTGGGCTGAATATCATCGAGCTCGGCCTGATTCGGGACGTGACCATCGAAGATGACAAAGCCGAAGTCAATATGATCTTGACCACCCCATTTTGCCCCTACGGACCAGCCATGCTGGAGGTCACCCGTCAAAAAGCAGAGAGCGTGCTCGAAAGGCCAACCACGATCGACATGGGCATGGAGATGTGGGATTTCTCGATGATGGAGGAAGGCGTCGGGGCTGACTGGGGAATCTATTGATCCGACTGCTCTTTTTGAGATGAAGACTTTTTCCGGTATGCGGGTTGGCGTAAATGCCAGCCCGCATCTTTGCAAGAATCAGGTTCATTTTGCTCATTGCCAAACCTGCGCTCTTCTGGCACAATTGTTGTATCGTGCTTATTGAGGAGAGAATCAGCTTAACGAATCATCATGGAATCGAACACGCCAACCCCTACACCTTCACAAAATAAGTTGTTAAGCCTCGTAAAGCAAAACCTGACCGGCCTGCAAGTTGTGCTCGGCGTAGCCATCCTCCTGGCGACCTTATTCACCGCCTGGACGCCCGGCGAGACAGCCGAGCAATCTTCGTGGGAAGTAGCCCAGTTTGTTCCCCTGCCCACGCTTGCCCCCACGACCGGGCCAACGCCAACGCCGCATTCGCGTCCTTTGATCGGGATTGTGGCGGGACATTGGGGCAACGACTCTGGCGCGGTCTGCGCAGATGGGCTGACCGAAGGCGAGATCAATCAAACGATCGCCTCGCTGGTCCAAAAGCAGCTCAACGCAAAGGGGTTTGATGTCGATCTATTGAAAGAATTCGACGCCCGCCTGACCGGCTACCAGGCCCTGGCTTTGGTGTCCATCCACGCCGACTCGTGCGATTACATCAACGACCAGGCGACCGGCTACAAAGTCGCCGCGGCGCTGGCCAGCCCTCATCCTGAGAAAGCGACCCGCCTGACGGCTTGCCTGCGCGCCCGCTACGCCCAGGCGACCGGGCTGCCCCTGCACAGCACCAGCGTCACAGCGGATATGACCGATTACCATGCCTTTGGGGAAATCAACGAGAACACCACGGCTGCGATTGTCGAGACCGGCTTCCTGAACCTGGATCGCCAATTTCTAACCGAGCATCCGGACCAGGCAGCCACGGGCATCGTGAATGGGATCCTTTGTTTTCTCAACAATGAAGACGTCACTACCGCCCCAACCCAACCGGCCCCATGACCTACGACGCAGATGCTTACAGCCGCGCTCTGTCTGAGGCGCAAAGGAATTTAAAAGAAGGGGACAAAGCCGCGGCGCGTGAATGGGCCCAGGTCGCCGCCAACCTGGCCCCGGACAAGGAAGATGCCTGGCTCATCCTGGCGGCTGTCGCCAGCCCACGCGCCAGCATCGCCTACCTGACCCACGCGCTCGAGATCAATCCGAACAGCCAGCGCGCCCGCAAGGGGATGCGCTGGGCCGTGCAGCGCTACCGGGCGGAGAGCGAAACCGCCGAGCCCAAGTATCCCCTCAAGCCACTGATCGCCACCCCCATCCGCTCCGAAGCATTGATCCGGCAGCGGGTATGGCTTGTCCCCTGGATCGCCGGCCTGGCGGTATTCTTGCTTGGGTTGGTCGCCTGGTTTAGCGCGCCGGCCATTTCCGGACTGTTTCACGGCCAACAGCCGATGGCCCTGGCTCAGATGATCGATAAGGCTACGCGTACACCCACCAGCGCCCCCAGCGATACCCCGACGACCACGCCGACAGAAACCCCCACTTTTACCCCGCTGCCGCCGGCGACCGATACACCCACCTTTACTCCCCTGCCAACCGATACGGAAACGCCGTTGCCTTCGCCCACCAGCACAGAGACCCCCGAGCCTATCCCGACCGATACCGAGACGCCGCCCGAAGAGGCCCCCGAGCCGACCCTCGGCCCGGACGGCAAGCGCAACGCGCCGCAGGTCAATGCAAGCGAGCACTGGATTGACGTGGACTTATCCCAACAACGCGTCTTCGCCTACGAAGGCGATCAAATTGTGGAAACCTTCCTGGTTTCGACCGGGACCTACCTCACCCCGACGGTAACCGGCCAATACAAAATCTACGTCAAATATCGCGCCGCCAATATGTCTGGCCCAGGTTATTTTCTTCCCGATGTACCCTATGTGATGTATTTTTTCGAAAGTTATGGCTTGCACGGCACTTATTGGCACCATAATTTTGGCACGCCGATGAGCCATGGCTGTGTGAACTTGAGGACCAAAGACGCCAAGTGGCTGTTCGATTGGGCGTCGGTAGGGACATTGGTATACGTTCATCGATAAGGGAAATAAAAATGTCTCGTAAAGCTTTATTTGCTGGATTGGTCGTGGACGAATTCGACCGCCAGGTCGAGGTGGTCACGATCGGCGATGAGCCTTGTTATGTGGTGGACGACGCAGGCTTCCGCCGGCATATCCCGACTGAGCAAGTGGATATGCAGGTGCTGAATGCGATGCGTGAAACTATCGAAGGACACGAGGGCATCGTGACCGAGCAAACCGCCAAGATGCTCGGGCAAGACGAC
>JAYRNN010000321.1:0-36659 GCA_041912175.1 Anaerolineales bacterium
AAACGTATACTTTAAGCGGTGGCGGATTGTTAACCCCAACAGGTTAGGCGCCCGAAAATATTCTCCTCAAAATAGAAAACCGTTGCTTGCGACGGTTTTCTATTTTGAGCAAACTGCACATCGGCGTTCACCCCGGCAGGCAGGCTGAATTGCTTGTTTACTCAATGCAAAAAACGTGCACTTCTTTTGGCCCGTGTACGCCTATCGTCAGGGTCATTTCGATGTCCGCCGTCCGCGAAGGGCCGCTGACCAGAACCGCCGTCGAAGCGCTCAGAATTTCCTGGCGCAGGCTATTTTTATCGGCCTGGGCGCCGCTAAAGGCCTGCGCCAGGCTTTCAACAATATCTGCCGCATTCAAGACGGCGATATGCAGCTCCGGCAGCAGCGAAGCCGTTAGCGGTTGCCCAGGACCCCCGCTTAGCGCCAGCGTGCCGGTCTCGGCAATGCCGGCCAGAGCCCCGGTCAGCCCGGCGCGCAGGTCTGGGTCAGGTGAGTGGCTGATCTGGATGCCGGATGAACGCAGGTATTCCAGCAACCCTGGCGGTAGATGGCCCGGCTCCCACGCCTGCAGGCGGGTGATCTGCCGCTCCTGTAAGAAGCCTAGCAGCCGGTCACAGAGTTGAACGGACTGGCAGGCCGTGAAGGAGCCGCCTAAGGCTTTTAGTTCCTCCGCGAAACGTTTCGCCAACCAATTCCGCGACTGCTCATCATCGATAAGTGGTTCGATGATGGGCGCCTCATCGACAGGCGGGGAGGATTGATCTACATCGGTCGAAGCGTTCTCCAACGTTTGCATTGCAGCGAGCGAATCGGACCCAGCAAACTGATCGTTTTTCAAAGGAAGGTTTTGTTGGCGTTGCTGTAACCGTTGGCGGAAGGCGGTAGAGGCCGGTTGGGGGAAATCCCGGCTCAGTCCCCAACCTGTAAACGCCGGTAAACGCAGCCAGGCAGATCCGCCTCCCAACAGCCGTCCGGACCAGCCTGCCAGTCGTTGGGCTGCCGTAAAACGCCGCGGCGAGCGGGCCGCCCAGGCATATACGCGCAGGCCAAGCCCGAGCGCCGTCGGGACATTTGAAGGGCGGGGAGTGGGCGACGGAGTGGATGTCTGCACAGGAGCGGGCGCCTTGCGAAGCTGGAGCGATTCTGGGGTCAGACCGGCGCGCACGCGTAGCAACATGCGCGGCAGATCGATATCCACCGGGCAGGCGTCTTTGCATGCCCCGCACAGGCTGGACGCGCGCGCCAGTGCGCCGAATTCTGAGCCCCCGAATAAGCCAGGCGAAAGCACAGAGCCAATCGGACCTGGGTAAGCAGTCGCCTGGCCGTGCGCGCCGACATAAGCGTGCCCGCCAATCTCGCGAAACACCGGGCAGGCGTTCAGGCATGCGCCGCAACGGATGCACAGCAAGGCCTCTTCTAAGGGCGACCCCAACAAAGCGCGGCGTCCATTATCCACTAGAATCACGTGGCGCTGTTCGGGGCCATCCGGATCTTCGGGGCGGCGCGGGCCATGAATCAGGCTGGTGTACACAGTTAGCTTCTGACCGGTAGCTGAGCGCGGCAACAAGGCCAACATCAAGGCCAGGTCTTCCAGCCGTGGTACCAACCGTTCGATGCCCATCAGGGCAATGTGAAGGCGCGGCAGGGTGGTTACCATGCGCCCGTTGCCCTCATTCGTGATCAGGCATAGTGTGCCGCTTTCCGCCACGCCAAAGTTGACGCCCGAAATACCGATATCTGCCTGCAAGAAAATTTGGCGCATCTTTTCGCGGGCGATGGCGGTCATGGCGGGGATATCTTCGTTATAAGGAACGCCTAGTTTCTCTTCAAAGGTGCGCGCCACGTCGCCGCGCCGTAAATGCACCGCCGGTGTGATGATGTGGGCCGGTCGTTCGCCGCGCAGTTGCACAATATATTCGCCTAGATCGGTCTCGATCGCCTCGATACCGGCGCCCTGCAGGGCCTCGTTAATGGCGATTTCTTCACCGACCATCGTTTTAGACTTGGCGACCAGGCGCGCATTGTTTTGGTGGGCGAGATCAAGCACAATCTTGACCGCCTCGGCTGCGTCCGCGGCCCGGTGCACAATCATCCCATGCCCTTCGGCCTGGGAGATGAATTGACCCAGCAAGGCCTCCAGGTTGGCGATGACGCCAGCGCGCACGGCGTGGGCACGCTGGCGCATGACTTGCAAGTCTTCGGGGAGCGTGCTGTAAGCCTGCAGACGGGCCTTCAAACGTCGTTCGGCATTTCCGTCCAGAGCGGTCTGCAGGTTTGGGTTCGCCAGGGATATTTCGATGTGAGACTTGAATGACTCAGACATTCTTCAAGATTTCCGCTAGATGCACTGCGCGCGGCTGCTTGCCGCAGCGGTGCAGCCCGCCATTGATATTGGTAATACAACCCGCGTCGCAGGAAACCACCTGCGATGCGCCGCTGGCTTCGATATGATCCATCTTGCGCTGCAGCATGGCGGAGGAGATCTCAGCGTACTCAGCGGAAAAGACGCCGCCGAAACCACAGCACTCATCCGAACCTTGCAGATCAACCAGCTCAACGCCCTCGACCGCGTTCAAAAGCGCCATGGGTTGCCGGTCTACTTTCAAGTCGCGGAGCAAATGGCAAGAGCGGTGATAAGTTAGCCTCCCTTGATAATGCGCCTCCAGATTGGTAACTTTTACCACGTCTACCAGATACTCGCTGAATTCAAAGGTGCGTTCGGCCAGTCGCCGGGCTCGCGGCAGCCAGGCCGGGTCGTCTGCAAAGAGCTCGAGATAGCCATGCCGGATCATGGCTGTGCAGGAGCCGGATGGCACGACTACAACCCCAGGGGTGTTCTCAAACACTTCGATGGTGTGCATGGCCAACGGTTTGGCCTCGGCGCGCAATCCGGCGTTGAAGGCAGGTTGGCCACAGCAGGTCTGCGCAGGTGGGAAGTCTACCTGCGCGCCAGCGCGTTCCAGCACAGTCACAACGGCTTCCCCAACTTCAGGGTATAACGTGTCTACCAGGCAAGTCACGAATAATTGTACGATTTTCGTCATAATAACCTATTTTATCTCGAATTAACGTTCTGTGGGAAAAATATCGAATCGCGCTCCGTTTTGGTGGTATGATTATGCCCGTTGTGCTCTTAGAACTAGATCATGCACACATTATAATGAAAGGTATTGAACTTATGAAATCATTTCGTACGAAGGCCATCACCAATTTCAGCCTACCCCGCCGCATCAGCCGCCTGGGCGAGCTTGTGTATAACATGTGGTGGACCTGGAATCCTGACTGCCAACGCCTGTACTCACGCATTGACTCAGTTCTGTGGGAACAAGTCAATCATAATCCAATCGTGTTCCTGCGCAAAGTTGACGCCGCCAAGTTGAACGACGTGGCGAATAATCGCTATTATGTGGATGCCTATGACCGGGTAATGCGTGCCTTCGACCAGTATATGAACCGGCCGGAAACCTGGTACACCGCCAATTATTCCCAACTGGGAGCCAAGCTGATTGCTTACTTCTCGATGGAGTATGGCATCCACGAAAGCCTGCCATTTTATGCAGGCGGCCTGGGTGTCTTATCGGGAGATCACACCAAAGAAGCCAGCGATCTAGGGCTGCCCTTCGTGGCAGTGGGCTTGTTCTACAGCGAAGGCTATTTTGGCCAGCGCATCACTGAAGACGGCTGGCAAGAAGCGCGCTATACGCGTTATGACCCCTACGACCTGCCGGTCACATTGGTGAAGGGCAGTGATGATCAACCTTTAAGCATTACGGTGGAGCTTCCCGGACGTATTTTGAAGGCGCATATCTGGGAACTACACGTTGGTTGGACGCCAATCTACCTGCTGGATCCCAACCTGGATGAGAACCTGCCGGCAGATCGCAACCTGACGGCCCGCTTATACAGCAGCGATCCTGAAATCCGAATTTCTCAGGAGATTTTGCTCGGAATCGGCGGAGTGCGTGCTTTACGCGCCCTGGGTTACCAGCCGGATGCCTGGCATATGAACGAAGGCCACTCGGCGTTCATGGTTCTGGAACGCCTGCGCGAACAGATCAAGGAAGGAAAATCTTTCTCGGCGGCGAGTGAGGTGGTGCGCGCTTCCAGCGTTTTCACCACGCACACGCCCGTGCCTGCCGGAAATGACGAGTTTGCCCTCTGGCTGATGGATAAATACTTCTCGCATATGTGGACCGACTTAGGCCTCTCACGCGAAAAATTTGTCGACCTGGGGCGCAATAAAGTAAGCTGGGGAGATTCCTTTAGCATGCCGGTGCTGGCGCTGCGCTTTTCGGACGGACGCAATGGCGTGTCTGAGCTGCACGGGCGGGTTTCACGTGATATGTGGAAGTTCATCTGGCCGAAGCTTAAGGTGGACAATGTGCCGATCAAGTATGTCACCAACGGTGTGCACACCGGCACCTGGCTGGCGCGCCGGATGCGTTCTTTGTACGACCGCTACTTCAGCGCGGACTGGATGGAGCGCATCGATGACCCGGATATGTGGAAGCTGGTGCGTAAGATACCGGATGAAGAGCTGTGGGCAGTGCGCCGTCACTTGAAGCGTAAGATGGCCTATATGATCCGCGAACGCGCCCGCCAACGCTGGTTGAAAGGCGGAATTCACCCCGTGCAAGTGATTGCTTCGGGTCTCTTACTCGATCCTTATGCGTTGACGATCGGATTTGCGCGCCGCTTTGCGCCGTATAAACGCGCCAACCTGATCCTTTCGGATGTCGATCGTTTGCTCAACCTGATCAACCAATCCGGTACGCCGGTCCAGTTTATTTTTGCCGGGAAATCGCACCCGGATCACGAGGGCGGCAAGCTCTTGATCCAGGAAGTCTACCGTATGGTGAAGAAATCTGAGACGGGTGGACGGCTGGTATTCCTAGAAGAGTATGATATGTACCTGGGGCATTTGCTCACCCAGGGTGTAGATGTTTGGATGAACACGCCGCGTCGCCCAAACGAGGCTTCTGGCACCTCGGGTGAGAAGGCAGCCATCAATGGCGTGCTGAATTTCTCTGTGTTAGATGGATGGTGGCGCGAAGGCTACAACGGAAATAATGGTTGGGCGATTGGTAAAGATGTTGATTTTACCAATACCGAGGCCCAGGATGATCAAGATGCCGAAAGCCTATATGACACATTGGAGAATGAGATCGTTCCGCTCTATTACCAGCTTCGTTCGTCCGATAACTTGCCCGGCGAATGGATCTCTCGAATGAAAGAGTCGATTATCACCTTGAGCCCACGCTTCAGCATGACGCGTATGGTCAAGCAATACATGAATGAGTATTACCTTCCGGCAGTCAGCGAAGAGATGACGCCTGAGCCGGAACCCGGTTTGGATTAAACGCTTATGGAACTTTTACTTTCACCTCAGGCCTGGATGGGGGCAGGCCTGATTTTCCTTTTACGTGTAGGGGATATGAGCCTGGACACACTGCGTGTTCTGGTTGTAATGCGTGGCCGCAAGGGCATTGCCTGGGTGTTGGGCTTTTTCCAGGCGCTGATTTTTGTCCTGGCGATCAGCTCGGTGTTGAAGAATTTGGACAACCCATTGAATATTATCGGTTATGCTGCGGGTTTTGCGACCGGCAACGTGGTGGGAATGTGGATCGAAGAGAGGCTGGCCATCGGTCATATGCTTCTAAACGTGGTTAGCCCGCGCCTGGGGACGGCCATCGCCGAGCATATGCGCGCTGAGGGGTATGCTGTAACCGAAATCCCGGCTCGCGGCAAAGATGGCATGGTTACCCTGCTGAACATCAGCGTGCTGCGTAAAAATGTAGCCCAGGTGCACAAGCTCGTCAACCAGGTTGATCCAAGCGCATTCATCACTGCAGAAGACGTACGCCCAGTGCGGCATGGTTTCTGGCGCGCATAGCTCGCCGCGATAATGGAATTTCTACTCTCCTTCCTGACCCTGTTCTCTTTACGGCTGGTGGACATATCGCTGTACACCGTGCGCATTATGATGGTGGTGCGTGGGCGCAAGCGCATGGCCTGGATTTTTGCCTTGTGCCAGTCCCTGGTGTACGTGACTGCTTTGCGAGCCATCCTTTCAGACATGGGTAATTGGGGCAAGATTATAGGTTACTCGGCTGGCTTTGCTACCGGCGTGGTGATCGGGATGTTCATCGAAGGGCGGCTAGCGATCGGCCATACGCATTTGCGGGTCACCAGCTCTGGGCATGGAACAGAGCTGGCCGATCGCCTGCGTCATGCCGGGTATGCAGTCACCGAAGTATCTGCCTATGGAAAAGATGGCATGGTCACTTTGTTGAATTGCAGTGTGCTGCGCCGAAATGCCCACGCGGTAGAACGTCTTGCGCAAGAGGTGGACCCAGAGGCGTTTATCACTGCTGAGTCCGTTCGCTCGGTGCGGCGGGGATTTTGGGGAGGATAAGCCTCCTGGCCGGAATGGGGTCACCCTGTCATCACCCTCTTTTATAAAATTAGTGACGCTTATCATGATCGATATGTGATCTTTTGTGATTGACCTCTCTCCTTAATCAGCGTAGTATATAAGCGGGAGAAAGGAGAGAGATATGGATCCACTTGCACTGGCGCGATTACAATTCGCGACTACGACCATCTATCATTTTTTCTTTGTACCACTGACTCTGGGGCTTTCGGTCTTGGTGGCGTTGATGGAGACTTTTTACGTCAGCACCGGACGAGAGGTCTACAAACAGATGACCAAGTTTTGGGGGAAGTTGTTCGTGATCAACTTTGCCGTGGGGGTGGTGACCGGTATTGTCCAGGAGTTCCAGTTTGGCATGAATTGGTCGGAATATTCTCGCTTTGTGGGGGATATTTTTGGGGCGCCGTTGGCAATTGAGGCGCTACTGGCATTCTTCCTGGAATCAACTTTCCTGGGGGTTTGGATTTTCGGTTGGGATAAGGTTTCAAAGAAGATGCACCTGACGGCGATCTGGTTGGTAGCAATCGGCTCAAACATCTCTGCATTGTGGATTTTGATCGCCAATTCGTTCATGCAGCAGCCCGTCGGCTATGTCTTGCGCAACGGCCGGGCCGAAATGGACAATTTTTTTGCTGTTGTTTTTAATCCCAATATTTTTACCCAATTTCCGCATGTGATCTTATCCGGCATGGTCACGGCGACTTTCTTCATGATGGGCATCAGCGCTTATCACCTGCTGAAGAAGACCAATCTGGAGGTCTTCAAGCGCTCTTTCCAGATGGCGGCGATTATTGGCAGTGTGGCGACCGTGGCGTTGATTTTCAACGGTCATAGCCAAACCCAACATATTGCCGAAACCCAACCCATGAAACTTGCTTCGGCTGAGGCGTTGTGGGAAAGCATGGATCCAGCGTCTTTATCTTTGCTCACGATTGGCAGCCTCGATCAAACGCGTGAAGTCTTTTCTATCCGCATTCCAGCGTTGCTGAGTTTCCTGGCATTCAATAGTTGGACTGGCGAAGTGCGGGGGATTAATCAGTTGCAGGCCGAATACACTGCCATGTTTGGCCCGGCGGATTATGTGCCAAACCTGATCATCACGTATTGGAGCTTTCGAGGCATGGTCGGGGCTGGCTTTGCAATGTTGGCCCTGGCGTTATATGCGCTGTTCATCAGCATGGGGGAAATGTGGGAGAAGCCGCCCAAGGCGATGAAATTGTTCTTGTGGCTGATTCCACTGCCATATCTGGCAAACACCGCTGGTTGGCTATTGACTGAGGTTGGACGGTTCCCATGGTTGGTTTATGGCCTGATGAAACTGGATCAAGGCGTATCGACGGTCGTGCCGGCCTGGCAGGTGCTGCTGACTTTGTTGGGCTATACCCTGATCTATGGCGCCTTGATGGCAGCGAATATCTATTTGATGCTTAAGTTCGCTCGCCAGGCGCCGCCGGCCGGAGCGCCGGCACAGCCCACCGCGCTGGCGGATGATCAACTCCCCTCCTTGGTGGGGGCCCAGGATTAGTCAAGTTACAGGAGACAACTCATGCTTAACATTATATGGTTTATTCTGATTGCAGTCCTGTATATTGGTTTCTTCGTTCTGGAAGGCTTTGACTTCGGGGTTGGAGCCCTGCTATTTTATTTGAGTCGCGATAAGGATCCCCAAAAAGTGGATCAGAAACGGCGTTTATTGATCAACACAATTGGCCCGCATTGGGATGGAAATGAAGTCTGGCTGCTCACCGCGGGTGGAGCAACCTTTGCGGCTTTTCCCGAATGGTACGCCACCATGTTCAGCGGCTTTTATCTGGCGCTGTTTCTGCTTCTGTTCGTGTTGATTATCCGCGGCGTGTCATTCGAGTTTCGCAGCAAGGATATGCACCCGCGCTGGCGTGCTTTATGGGATTGGTGCATCTTCTTGGGCAGTGTGCTTCCCCCCGTCTTGCTTGGCGTAGCTTTCGCTAATATCCTCATCGGGGTCCCGATCGATGCAGAGGGTCAATATGTGGGCGGCTTTTTTAACTTGCTCAATCCTTACGCGTTGCTGGCAGGTATATCCACGCTGACCACATTCATCTTCTACGGCGCAGTCTTCATCAGCCTGAAAACAGCAGGCGAGATGGTAGAAAAGGCGCGCGCAGCCGCCCAGAAGGTTTGGATTGCGGCTGTCATCTTATTGGCGACCCTGGGTCTGTATACCTATATCGCCACAGATGCAATCGCGAAGCTTGGAATCAACCCCGGTATCGTACCGCTGGCAAGCATCGCCTGTGTGGTGGTGGCAGGCTATTTTGTACGAAAGAATAATATGGGCTGGGCTTTCACTTTAACCGCACTCGGGATTGTCTTCGCGATCATGACGATGTTCATGATCATGTTCCCAGACGTGATGGTCTCCAGTATCGACCCGGCTTATAGTTTGACGATCTATAATGCCTCGGCCTCAACTTACACCTTAACCGTGATGACGGTGGTGGCGGTCTTGTTCACTCCGTTGGTGATATTCTATCAAGCCTGGAGCTACCGGGCATTCCGTAAGCGTCTGAGTCTCGATTCACACCTGGAATATTAATCTGGAACGCAGCGGCAGTGAGCGTCTTTTACGCCAGGCAGCCAAGAGCCGCCTGGCGTTGATTCTAACCATAGGGGCTGGTTTTGCTGCGGGGGCAGCCACAGTGCTGCAGGCCGGGCTGATCAGCCGTGTGATTGGGCGTGTTTTTCTGGGTGGACAAACCCTGCCCCAGACGGCCGGTCTCCTTCAAGCCCTGTTGCTGGTGATCTTCTTGCGAGCAGCTCTGGTTTGGGTGGGCGAGTTGTCGGCGCACGACATTGCCCGGCGCGTGAAAAGCAGCTTGCGCGCCCAACTTTACCAGCGTTTGCTGGAGGTGGGACCGGCTTACACCAGCCGGGAGAGCAGTGGTGAATTGACCAGCGTCCTGTTGGAAGGGGTAGAAGCGCTGGATGCTTATTACAGCCAATACCTCCCGCAACTGGCGTTGGCCGCTTTGGTTCCTTTGACCTTCCTCTGTATCGTTTTTCCAATTGATTGGGTTTCAGGCTTGGTATTGCTGATCACCGCGCCGTTGATCCCCTTTTTTATGATCCTGATTGGCAACCTGGCCGAAGGCTTAACGCGCCGCCAGTGGCAGACGTTGAGTCGAATGAATGCCTATTTCCTGGATGTGCTGCAAGGATTGACAACCTTGAAAACTTTCGGGCGCAGCCGGGTTCAATCTGATGTGATCGGACAGGTCAGCGAGCTTTACCGCCAAACAACCATGAATGTGCTGCGCGTGACTTTCCTTTCAGCCTTGGTTTTGGAAATGCTGGCCACCTTGAGCACTGCAGTCGTCGCGGTTGAAGTTGGCCTGCGTCTACTCTACGGCCGGTTGGCTTTTGAGCAGGCCTTCTTTGTCTTGTTGCTGGCCCCGGAGTTTTACTTGCCGCTGCGTTTATTAGGGACGCGCTTTCATGCCGGGATGGCGGGCGTGGCGGCAGGAAAACGCATTTTCGAGGTGTTGGGCGAATGGGATCCTACCCGACCGGTAAACAATAAACCGTCTTCAACTTTTGCAATCCAGCCGCCGCCCAACATTCGCTTTGAGCAGGTGGCTTTCGCTTATGAAAGTGAGCGAGATGCAATCAAGGAAGTTTCCTTCGAAATCAAGGCCGGTCAGAGAGTCGCCTTGGTAGGCCCGAGCGGCGCGGGAAAAAGCACATTGGCCAGTTTGCTCTTGCGTTTTATCGAGCCTGCCCAGGGGCGCATCCTGATTGATGGGGAGCCGTTGGAGGATATGGCCGTTCAAGAATGGCGGCAGTATGTCGCCTGGGCCCCACAAAAACCGCATTTGTTCCACGCAACGGTAGCCGAGAATATTCGCCTTGGAAAGCAACATGCTACTCAAGATGAAGTAATCCAGGCTGCTCGTCTGGCGCAGGCGCATGAATTTATACTTGAGCTCCCACAGGGCTACAATACATTGATTAGCGAGCGAGGCGCCAGCTTGAGCGCAGGGCAGGCCCAACGCATTGCCCTGGCCCGAGCTTTCCTGAAAGACGCTCCGGTTCTAATTTTGGATGAACCAACCGCTAATCTAGACCTGGAGACGCAGGAGGCTGTACAACAAGCCCTCTCGCGTTTGATGGTTGGGCGCACATGCCTGGTGATCGCCCACCGTCTGAGTACGATCACTACAGCCGACCAGATCATTGTGCTTGATCAAGGCCGGGTGGTCGAGAGCGGCGGGCATGCAAAGCTCCAGGCGGTTGAGGGATTGTATAAACGCATGGCTGGCGTCGATCCAGATCTGCAGCCAATCCCGGTCGAACCTGTCTTGCCTTTTGATGCCAGATTGGATAATGCACATCCGATCTCCCCCGAGCATCCAATACCCGAAATTAATCATCAAGCCCCTTCGACCGCAGCATTCCTGCGTTTGCTTAAGCTGGTAGCTCCATTCAAAGGCCAGGTTGTACTTTCAGTGCTGGCTGGTTTTGCTACCCTCGCCAGTGGCATCGGGTTAATGTCCACCTCGGCCTATCTGATCAGCGCCGCCGCTTTGCAACCCTCCATTGCGACGCTACAGACGGCGATTGTCGGTGTGCGTTTCTTTGGCATCACACGTGGGGTATTCCGTTATCTTGAACGTTATCTGACCCATCAGGTCACTTTCCACGTGCTAGGGCGGCTGCGAGTGACATTTTATCAAGCCCTGGAGCCTTTGGCGCCTGCCCGGCTGCTGCGTTATCGCAGCGGGGATTTGCTGGCGCGTATCTCGAGCGATATCCAGTCATTAGAAAATTTTTACGTGCGTACCCTTGCTCCGCCTCTGATCGCGCTAATGGCATCCGGCCTGGCCTGTGGGTTGGTGTGGATGTGGGCAGGATTAACCCCCGCGCTGGTTTTATTATGTTTTCAGGCGGCGACCGGCTTGGGGATTGCACTGCTCATACGCATCTTGGAGCGTAGGGGCGAGTCCAGCCCCGGGCGATCGCTGATCGAACAACGCGGTATGTTAAGCGCCGTCCTGGTGGATGGCATTCAAGGCCTGGCCGATTTACTGGTATTCGACCAGGGCGCGGTCCAATCTGCCCGTCTCCAGCAGGCTGATCGGGCGATGGCGAGCGCCCAACAGCGCTTGGCCTGGATGAACGGTTTGCAGAGCGCCCTGGCCAGCCTGTTTACACATCTGGGGACATGGGTGGTCCTGGCGCTTTCGATCCCGTTAGTCACAAGTGGGCAGATGGAAGGTGTGTACCTGGCGGTAGTCACCCTGACAGCCCTGACTAGCTTCGAGGCCGTTCTACCGTTGCCGCAGGCAGCACAGGTGCTGGAGAGCAATATAAGCGCTGCACGACGCTTGTTCGAGATCGTCGATGCCCGGCCCGAGGTGGTGGATGTGGATCGGCCGGCGAGCCTGGTCAAGTCAGGGGACGGCATAGGTATACATGTAGACCGGCTGCGCTTTTCTTATCCGACAGGCGCATCTGCACAGGCACAACCACACCCGTTCGCACTGGCTGACGTTTCTTTCGATGTGCCGCCAGGCAAGAAACTAGCCGTGGTGGGGCCAAGCGGGGCAGGTAAATCTACCCTGGTTAGTCTGCTGCTGCGTTTTTGGGAATATCGTCAAGGTTCGATCCAAATGAACGGCCTGGAGATGAAACGCTATCGCCAGGATGACCTGCGCGGGCAGATGGCAGTCGTGGCGCAGAATACATTTTTATTCCACGCCACGCTGCGCGAAAATCTGTTGCTTGCACAGCCGAAGGCAACCCAGGCTGATCTAGAGCGTGCTGTAGAAATGGCCCAGCTACATGAATTTGTCCAGGCCCTTCCAGCTGGTTTCGATACCTGGATTGGCGAACAAGGCGTACGCCTGAGCGCTGGGCAACGCCAGCGGCTGGCCATCGCGCGGGCGATTCTGAAGGACGCTCCACTTCTGCTCCTGGATGAGCCAACCGCTAATCTGGATCCATTGACCGAGCAAGCGCTGTTGCGGACCCTTATACCATTTATGCAAGGGCGCAGTGTGATCTATATCACCCATCGCCTGGTGGGAATGGATTGGATGGATGAAATTCTGGCCCTGCATCGGGGTCGCGTGATTGAGCGCGGCCGGCACGTAGAATTGCTGCAGCAGCGCGGGTATTACTGGAAGCTGTATGAATTACAGCGCCAGGTTCTCTTCGTGGAGTAATCGATGCCCCTAAGTGCAAAGAAGTTGCGCTATAATCAGCCTGAAATGAAACAGGTATTGCAAAACTTACGTTCCGGGGCGACAATCGTAGCTGAGGTGCCTATCCCGACCCCGCAAGCAGGCGAGGCTTTGGTGCGCAATGCTATATCCCTGGTCTCGGCCGGGACCGAACGGATGCTTGTTGAATTTGCTGAAAAATCTCTACTGGGCAAAGCGCGCTCACGGCCTGATCTGGCGCGCCAGGTGATCGATAAAGCTCGCCGGGAGGGCGCCTTGACCACGCTCGAAGCAGCTTTTGGACGCCTCGATCAGCCGATGCCCTTGGGTTACTCTTCAGCCGGGACAATTGTTGGCTTAGGCGAAGGACTGCAGGGATATAAAATCGGCCAGCGTGTGGCTTGCGCCGGTGGGGGATATGCCGTGCACGCCGAATATGTGACAGCGCCAAAGAATCTGCTTACGTCGCTGCCTGATGAGCTCGATTTCGAATCGGCTGCTTTTACGACCTTGGGCGCTATCGCTCTGCATGGTTTTCGCCTGGCGAAAGTCCAGTTGGGTGAACAGGCGGCGGTGATCGGCCTGGGATTGCTGGGCTTGCTGGCCGTAGGAATCGCACGTGCGGCCGGATGCTCGGTGTTAGGCGTTGACCTGGATCCCAACCGGGTGGAACTTGCGGAGAAGATGGGCGCGAAGGCCGTACTGCGCGAACAGGCGGTTGAGGCTGCCCAGAGCTTTAGCCGCGGCCGAGGCTGCGATGCGGTATTAATTTGTGCAGATACACAGCAATCCGATCCGGTAGAGCTGGCCGGCGCGATTGCACGGGACCGGGCGAACGTGGTAGCAGTAGGAGCGGTCGGTCTTCAACTACCGCGCAAGATCTACTACGAAAAAGAAATAACCTTTGTAAACTCACGTTCTTATGGGCCGGGCCGCTACGACCCGACTTACGAAGAGGCTGGGCAAGATTATCCGATCGGTTATGTGCGTTGGACCGAAGGACGCAACCTGGAAGCCTGTGTCGCGTTAATGTCCAGCGGCGCACTGGACGTGCGACCATTGATCAGCCACCGTTTCCCGATTGATCAGGCCGCGCAGGCATATGAATTGATCACCGGCAGAACCCAGGCGCCATTCCTGGGAGTGTTACTTACTTATCCCGAGACCAGCGTACAAGAAGCGGAACCCCAGCCCTTGGTTACGCGGGTTTTGGATCCTGGGAAACCTCAAGAGTTGCTAGACCGGGATAATTCTAAAGTAGAAGTTGTGAAGGTGGGTGTGCTCGGCGCGGGTAACTTTGCCGCGGCGGTCATGCTCCCGGCAATCAAGGATATTCCGGGCCTGCAATTGGTCGGGATCGCTTCTGCATCTGGCGCCAGCGCCCAACATGCTGCGCAGCGTTTTGGCTTTCAATATGCAGCCAGCCAGGAAAGCCGCATCCTGGATGATCCGCAGATCAATACACTGGCAATCCTGACACGCCATAACTTGCATGCTCGCCAGGTCCTGGCAGCGCTCTCAGCCGGGAAAAATGTCTTTTGCGAAAAGCCGCTGGCCTTATCCGAACAAGAACTGGCCGCCATCGAGGCAAAGCTTTTTTCAGGAGAGCAAGAGCCCAGGAATGAGAGCATGGATGCTCTTAAAAAGGATGACGGCCAGCGGGAGATTGTTGTCGGTCACTCGGATCGTCCATTGCTGATGGTTGGCTTCAACCGCCGATTTGCGCCGCTCGCCCGCCAGCTAAGCGCCTTTTTGCAGGATCGACACGAGCCGTTGGCAATGCATTACCGGGTAAACGCCGGATACATCCCATTAACGCATTGGGTTCACGATCCATTGCAAGGCGGCGGGCGGATTATTGGCGAGGTGTGTCATTTTGTGGACTTTCTCACTTATCTGGTAGGCTCGCCGCCGGTCACTGTCAGCGCCCAGGGATTGCCCGATAGCGGCCGCTACCTGGAAGATAACCTGGTTTTGAATTTTGTTTTTGATGACGGATCGCTCGGCATGGTCAGCTATCTTGCCAATGGCGATAAGGCTTTTCCCAAGGAACGCCTGGAAGTGTTTTGTGGGGGACGTGTGGCGGTTTTGGATGATTTTCGTTCGCTGGAAATGGTGCACGGCGGCCGCCGCCAGGTTATTCGCTCACGCTTGCGCCAGGATAAAGGTCACGCTGCCGAATGGCAGGCGTTTGTTAGCGCGCTTCAGACCGGCGGAGCTGCGCCAATTCCTTATGAACAGTTGCTCGGGGTAACCCGGGCGACTTTCGCAGCAGTGGAAGCATTACGCAGCCGGCAAGCGGTGGATATCCGATAGGCAAAGATTATTTTTTATTACTGAAAATGTGCAATAAATAATTTATCTGGGGGTAAATTTTACACTTATTTTACACATTTATTCTCTTATTGCTCTATCCTATCAATTTCATTTGAAGTAAAATAAATATCATTCGCTTGCATCGAGGTTCATGGAAATGATGGGTGGGCATAAGGCAAGAATACTGATTCTTCTTCTGTGTTTGTGTCTGAGTGCATGTTTAAGTAATAATCAGCAAACGATTACAACATCCGATTCCGACCTCTATGCTGTAGATCCGGTGTTTCGTGAATTTTATAATTTCTTGGGCGGCAAGGACATCTTGGGCGAGGCGATTTCCCCGGCGCAGGATGATGATGGCGTTTTTTCCCAATATGTCGTGAACGGGTTGATGATGTTCGACCCGCAGGCTCCAGCGGCGCGAAAATTCCAATTGGGGGCTTTGGGGACTAAATTCGGCATTGATAGCTCAGGCGCCGCCGACGGGGCGGTTGCTGCACCCTTTGAGCAGCTTTACGACCAGCTCGGGGGTGAAGTCTTTGTGGGAAAGCCATTGACCGGCCAGGTTTACAACAGTGAGAAGAACCGTTCCGAACAATATTTTGAGAACCTTGGTTTTTATCAGGGGCCGGAAACCGAAGGAGTTGTGCGCTTGCTCCCGTATGGGGCATGGATGTGTGATGAAGAATGTCGCAGCTCGACGCCGACCAATGCCATACTGGCCTTGCCCACCTCGACCCATTCCGAATTGATTCCAACCGCGCCGCAGAAATATTCTCCCACTTCACCCGTGTTGCAACCTGTGCTCACTCCAACACCTGAGTCCACATCCGTCCCGGAAACAGCCCATCGTTGGGTGCTCCAGGTAAGGGCGAGTTCACAGGTCGTAGCAGATAACCAGCCTCAGGAGATCAGCCTGACCATTCAACGCGATGGTCTGCCCATCCAGGAAGCCCAGGCAAACCTTCTGGTCGAGTTGCCTGGCGGCGCGATCCAAAGTACAAGTTTTCCGCCCACGAATTCGGAAGGCGCTGCAAGCTTGAAGATCGAGCCAATCCAGGCTGTGAATGGCGCCCTCATCCCTTACCAGGTATGCATTACTAGCCAGGTCGGTGAAGAATACTGTATCCGTCAAAGTTACCTGATCTGGACTACCCCCTAAGGGACGATCGATTTTAGCAATATCATAAACTTCCGGACAACTGGAAGTTTGTTGATTAATATTGCAGCGCGTGATATCCTCCCTTATATATGAATTTCGCCCGTTATACCCTTGCCATACAAGCGTTGCGAGAACTTGGCTTGCGTCCGCTTGGGATGTATTCCATCTACCAGCTTGGCCTGCACAGCGGTCATTATCGCCGCCACACCAGCCACGCGCCCAAGGGTTTTCAAACCTCTTTTATGTCGTTTCTGAGGTTGCCCGAACCTGCCAGGCTGCGCCAATCCATGGGAGCAGCAGGCGAGAGAAAACTTCTACTCGAGGCTGATGAGATCGTTTCGGGCCGTGTGCGCCTTTTCGGGGGCGATTCTCTTCTGCTAAATCTGGTTCCTGAGGGAACCCTACAGCATTGGACAGCATACGCCGGCGAGCAAACCGAAAGTGAGGGTGGTAATGGCGTCGACATCAAGCTCACCTGGGAGCCGGCCCGTTTCGGCTGGGCATACACCATTGGACGCGCCTACCTGCTCAGCGGCGATCAGCGTTTCCCCGCTGCTTTCTGGCAATATCTTGAAACCTTTTTGAGCGCCAACCCGGTCTATTACGGCCCGAATTGGGTTTCGGCGCAGGAGGTTGCTTTACGCCTGATCGCTTTTGCCTGGGCAAGGCAGGTTTTCAATAGCTCGCCCCTCTCAACCAAAGCGCGCCTCGAGCGCCTGGACCAGGCGATTGGCGAACATGCTGCTCGGCTCCCAATCACCTTGCCATATGCCCGCTCGCAAAATAATAATCACCTGCTGAGCGAAGCTGCCGGATTATTCACGGCCGGGGTCTGTCTTCCAGGACACCCGCAGGCGAAACAGTGGCAGGCGTTGGGATGGAAATGGTTCCAGCGCGGTCTGCAGAGTCAGATCGATGAAGATGGCGTTTACTGCCAGCACTCTGTCAATTATCACCGCCTGATGTTGCAACTTGCGTGTTGGTTCAATAGCCTGGTCGATGCCCAGCAAAGACACTGGCCGGCAAAAACGCTCCAACGATTGGCCTCATCTGTACACTGGTTGGCCACCCTGGTAGATCCAGAAACTGGTACAACACCAAACCTGGGTCCCAATGATGGGGCAGTCATCCAACCTTTGAGTTCCTGTCCATTTGCAGACTACCGGCCGGTCTTACAAGCAGCCGCCCAGCTCTTTTTAGGAGCGCGCTTGTTCCCCGAAGGACCTTGGGACGAGATGAGCGCCTGGTATGGCGGCCTGTCTGGCCAGCCGGCCAGGCTCGAGCAGACCACTCAAACCGAATCGCCTCATATCTTGAGAAGCTACGATCAAAGATCATGGGCTTATTTACGCATGGCGCATTTTCACGGCCGGCCGGGGCACGCAGACCAACTCCACCTGGATTTGTGGCGTGATGGTCAAAACCTGGCCATGGATGCAGGTACTTTTCAATACAATGCAGCCCCCCCCTGGAATAACGCCTTGTCCAATACCTCGGTTCACAACACCATTACCGTGGATGGCCAGGAGCAAATGCGCCGGGCAGGAAGGTTCTTATACCTGGATTGGGCGCAAGCGCAGCGGCTCGATGGCGAACCCGATGGCGCCGGGGCCTGGCGGCGCCTGGTGGGGCAGCACAATGGTTACCGCCGGCTGGGTTTACTGCACCGGCGGTCGGTCGCCGCCTTGCCGGATGGCGCATGGCAGATCGAAGACCTGCTCCTGCCGGCCAGGCCAAACCTCGCCTCTGCTGTCGAGGCCCACTCCTTCCGGCTGCACTGGCTGCTTCCTGATTGGCCTTGGGATTTCAAGGATGCCGTTTTGCACTTACAATCGCCTTCCGGGATGATCAAGGTGGCTATCGAGGCGCGGGCAAATGGCCTGCTGGAAGCTCAAGCGATCGGGCTGGCGCGGGCCGGCCAACGCTTGATTGGTGATGGGCCGGTCGATCCAACCTGGGGCTGGCATTCGCCCACCTATGCTCAAAAGCTTCCCGCGCTGGCTTTCTTTTGCTCGGTGTGTGCGACGGCGCCGGTGGAATGGATCACTCGTTGGAGTTTTCCGGTAGATTCATCCGCATCTTCTCCTTTGCAGATCTGAGAAAGGTCATCCAATTGAAACCAGCATCTCACAAGAAGAACAAAGCCCGGGCAGTTGCCGTGTTAATCGACCGTTCGAAGATTGCGATGATCGAGCGCCGCCGCGCCGGGCGCTTATTTTACGTCTTTCCGGGTGGGGGCGTAGAGCAAGGTGAAACGTTCGAGGCGGCCGTTATCCGGGAATCGAAAGAGGAATTAGGCCTGGACGTACAGGTCTTGCGCCTGGTGGCCGAATCTACCTTTTTAGGGCGATACCATTACTATTACCTGGTCAAGGCAATCGGCGGTGAATTCGGCGCCGGGAAGGGCGAAGAGCTAAACAGGTCGCCGGAGTCTACGCGCGGCAGCGTCACGCCGATCTGGCTTGATCTAGCCGACCTGTCGCGCCTGACCGTCCTGCCAGAGCGCATGTCCTGCTATGTGAGCCAATGCGTTGAGCAGGGTTGGCCGGATGAGATCTTGCATTTTGTGGAATCGGAGGAATAACCGATAAAGATGCACATCCTGCTGATCCACCAGGCATTTGCAGCCTTGGACGAACCAGGCGGTACACGTCATTACGAGTTGGCGCGCTGCCTGGCGCAACGCGGCCATAAGGTGACGGTGATCACCAGCTCGATCAGTTATCTGACGGGAACCCGTCTGCCTCCCTCGGATGAGGAAAACGGGGGCATCAAGGTCCTTTACGCCTACACTTATTCTGCACTGCATAAAAGCTTTGTGCATCGTGTCTTTAGTTTTTTAAGTTTCATGATTTCCTCATTTTTATTGGGGTTGAAGGTAAAAGATGTGAGCCTGGTCTGGGGCACCTCGCCGCCAATTTTCCAGGGGGTGACCGCCTGGTTGCTCGCTCGTTTACATCGCGCCCCTTTTCTATTTGAAGTTCGAGACCTGTGGCCGGCATTCGCGGTGGGGGTGGGAGTCTTGCGTAATCGCATGCTGATCCGCTTATCCGAATGGCTGGAAGGTTTCTTATACCGGCACGCGGATGTGACGCTGGTCAATTCGCCAGGTTTCATTGAACATGTACGCACGCGCGGCGCAGTTCGCGTTGAGTTGGCGCCGAATGGCGCAGACCCGGGTATGTTCGATCCGCAGGCGGATGGGAAGGATTTTCGCCGGCAGCACGGTTTGGAGGGAAAATTTATTGCTTTATATGCTGGGGCGCATGGGATGTCGAACGATTTGGGGATCGTTTTGAAAGCTGCCGGGCTGCTGCGCGATCGCCCGGAGATTGCGATTGTCTTACTCGGAGATGGGAAGGATAAACCGGCCTTGCAAAATCAGGCCGCTGAGGCTTCCCTGGAGAACCTGCATTTCATCCCGCCAATCCCAAAATCTGGCATGCGGGAGGCCCTGGCCGCGGCGGACGCGTGCATTGCGATTTTAAAACCAATTCCCTTATACGCGACGGTTTATCCGAATAAGGTTTTTGATTACATGGCAGCCGGCCGCCCGGTGTTATTGGCGATCGATGGCGTCATCCGCCAGGTGGTGGAGGATGCGCAGGCCGGGATTTTTGTCCAACCCGGTGATGCCGGGGCGCTGGCCGAAGCGATCTGTTGGATGGCAGATCATCCGGCGGACGCCCGCCGGATGGGTTTGAATGGGCATGAAAAGGTCAAATCTACCTTCAATCGGGAACACCTGGCCGAAAAGTTAGCTGAGTTGATGGAATCAATGTCTGTGAAATAGCGTAAAATGGCGCACCCTCGGCAAACAAATTCATGCTTTTCTTCAAGGCTTTGTACTGGATTGGGTTTCGAACAACGGCCAATTGGGTAAGACATCCATATCCAACCCATCCCGATACCCATGGGCATAGCGAAAATAGCCGGCTGCACCGATCATCGCCGCGTTATCGGTGCAAAGCGAGATGGGCGGTATTTGGATTGGGAAATCTGTCTGCGCCAGGAAGGCCTGGCGTAAAGCCTGGTTCGCAGATACCCCTCCAGCGACCAGTATTTCTCTCGCATCCATCGCCTCAGCCGCCTTGATCGTTTTACCAACCAGCACATCGACGACCGCCTGTTGAAAGCTGGCCGCTAAGTCGGCAACCGGCAGCGGCAAGCCTTGCTCCTGCATGTGGCGTACCTCGCGCAGGACGGCAGTCTTTAACCCGCTGAAGGAGAAGTTCCAGGTGTCTTCAAGCCAGGCGCGCGGGAAGTGGAAGGCACGTGGATTGCCGCCCTCGGCGGCTTTTTGGATGGAAGGGCCGCCGGGGTAAGTCAGCCCGATCAGGCGTGCGACTTTGTCGAAGGCCTCGCCAGCAGCGTCGTCCAGGGTCGCGCCCAGGCGCTCATAATTGAGGTGGCTGCGCATCAATGCCAGCTCCGTGTGCCCGCCCGAGACGATCAATGCCAGTAAGGGAAATTCTGGTTCGGCGCCCAGGTTAGCCGGGTCGGTGGCAGCAAGGTCCACCCAGGCGGAATAGATGTGGGCTTCCAGGTGGTTGACGCCGATCAATGGCAGCCCACTGCCCAGCGCCAGCCCTTTAGCCGTGTTCATACCGATAACCAATGAACCGGGTAGGCCCGGCCCACGCGTGACGGCGATTGCATCGATATCTTCCAGGTCGAGGTGGGCGCGTTTGAGCGTCTCGACGACAATGGTGTAGATCGTACGGATGTGTTGGCGTGAAGCCACCTCAGGAAAAACGCCGCCAAATTGAGCATGCAGCTCAACTTGTGACGCCACCAGACTGGCAAGTACGATGCGGCCATTCTCCACAACTGCCGCAGCCGTTTCATCGCAGGATGATTCGATGCCCAGGATGCGTCCTGGCGGCAGTTCTTCGACTTTCATTGCCTTAGTGCTTACGCGCGTCTTTTCTTTCCGCATCAATCAACCCTCACTCCAGACTCTGTGCCTGGTTCTTCATTGGGAGAATAAAATCAAGCGGATAATCGACCAATTTTTCGATTTTTCCATCCGGCCGCACCCACACGGTATCTTCCAGGCGTACACCCATCTGGCGCTCGGGATAATACAGGCCCGGCTCAACCGTGATCGCTATGCCAGGCAGCAAACGCTCTTCATCGCTGGCAAATAGCCCAAATTGCGGCTGCTCATGGATATTCAATCCTACCCCGTGTCCCAGTCCATGCACAAAGCCTGCATGAGTTTGCGAGTTGCTGCAAAGGGTTGGGTGGCCGCGCGCCTCGAAAAGTTGGCAGGCGCGCTGCATATAGGATCGGGTTTGGGCGCCGGCTTGCAGTTCATCCAGGATTGTCTCAAAGACATAACGGACATCCTCGTAGAGTTTTAGCGCTTCATCCGGGGCATATCCCAGGCACCATGTGCGGGTAAAATCATGGAAATAGCCACCGCCCTGCTCGCAAGGAAAGATATCGAAGATAATCGTCTGCCCCAGGCGCAGAACATCGCCCGCGGCGCCGCTGCTGTGTGGGATGGCAGCGTCGTAGCCGATGGAGAAAATCGTGCCCTCCGGGTTTTCGGCGCCCGCCTCTGCCAGCCACAGGTTAATGCGCTGCTTGACATCGCCGATCGTCAAGGGTTTCCCATCGGATTTAACCAATATGTCTTCACGCACGGCCTTGCTGGTCAAGAAATCCGCAGTTTTACCGACTACAGCAGTGGTGATCTGCCCCATGCGCCGGATATGGGCGATCTCGTTTTCGTCTTTTGTCGCCATGGCTCGCATCAGAAGCGTGTTGCCTACCTCACTGATGAAACTCAAGCCGGGCATAGCCTGCTGCAAGGCGGAAAAAATCGAAAGCGCCATTCCTGCTTCGATCCGCCCATACAACGCGATGCGCCCAGAGGTGAGCCCTAAGTCTTCCAGCATGCGTTGGTATCGCCTGACATTGAACTGCAACAGGTCGCCATCCACCTCCTTTAATATTTCAGTCAATCCATACTCAGCCAGGTTTTTGGTGCGCAGGCCTGTGCGCGCAGCTTCGTCACGTTCAATATCCGAGTGGAACAACACCGGCGGTTGGCCGCGTACTTTGATCAGGTCAGCTCTGGTCAAAGTGAGTTGGCTGGAACCCGTCAAGTAAACCATGGCAGGGTTGTGATCGCCTGGTCCGGTGACCAGGATGGCGTCCACAGCCTCAGCTTGCATTAGGGAATCGAGATCTTTTTTCATCGTCAATCCAACTTAGAATTGGCCTTCCAGATAGGCCTGCGTACGTTTTTCACGCGGGTTAGCAAAAACCTCCTGGGCCGGCCCGTGCTCTACTAATTCGCCCAGGTACATAAAGACCACGTAGTCTGCCAGGCGCTTGGCCTGTCGCAGAATGTGGGTGACCAGCACAATGGTGTACTGCTGGGAGAGATCGTGTAAACGCTGCTCGATGAGCTGGGTCGAGATTGGGTCCAGAGCAGAGGTGGGTTCGTCGCCCAATAGAATTTCTGGCTCAATCGCCAGGCCGCGTGCCAGGCACAGGCGCTGTTGTTGTCCTATTGAGAGGCCGGTGGCGGGTTTGTGCAAGCGATCCTTCACTTCATCCCATAAGCCGGCGATTTCCAGGTAATGCTGTACTTTGGCGTCTAAAGGTCGACCGTTTTTGCAAAGGTCGTGGATACGCAGCCCATAAGCTACATTGTCATAGATGGACATCGGCAATGGATAAGGACGCTGGGCCAGCAAACCGATCTTCTTGCGGATTTCTGTTACATCGGTGCCTGGTGCATAAATATCATCGCCGTCGATCAGAATCTGCCCAGAGACGCGCGTATTGTCGGTTAACTCCAGAAACCGGTTGATCGATTTCAGCAGGGTTGTTTTTCCGCACCCTGAAGGGCCCATGATCACGGTGATTTGCCCCCTGGGAATATCTAGATTGATATCGCTTAGGGCAAGGCTATCGCCGTAATATGCATTCAAATTTCGAACTTGGATATGCGATTCCATTTGCGTCTCCGGTTCAAAGATGGGGACGAATACGCGCTCGTTTTCGACCGTGGCATGGCGTGATGGTCCTCGTATCATACCAGATTTACTCCTATTTGACTGAATGACGGGAAAGTCGGATGGAAAGCCAGCGTGAGCTCAAGCTGACTACCAAGACAATGATGGTTAAGACTAAAGCTGAAGCATAAGCGCGCTGCTGCACTTCCGGGAATGGCATGCTAAGCTGGAAGAAGACCGCCAGGGGCAGCGAGGCGACCGGTCGAAACAACGAGGTGGGCATACGGTCCGTGTAACCGGCCGTGAACAAGACGGAAGCTGCATCCCCGATCCCCCGGCCAAACGCCAGCAAGATCGCAGTAACCAGGCCGGGCAGCATCTGGCGGGGAGTTATCTTTAAAGCCGTCTCCAGTCGCGTGGAGCCCAATGCAAGGGAAGCCTGCTCCAGGTCGCGTGGCATCATGCGGATCACTTCGTCCATGGCGCGCGTCATAATGGGCAGCTCCAACAAGGTCAGCGTCAAGATACCGGCCAGCAGCGAGGCGCGCATGCCAACCGCCAGCATGATGGTAAAACCAAAAGCGCCGTAAACGATCGATGGGATCCCCCATAAGACATCCAGCGCCAGGCGGACGGTATCGGACCAGCGCGAGCGGCGGAGATACGCATCCAGGAAAAGCGCCAGGGGCAAGCTGAAGATTAAGGCCAGGAAGGTGGCGCCGATTGCCAGGTAGAGCGAACCGACAATCGCATTTAAGATGCCGCCTTCTTTGCCAAGATAGAAACCGCCTTTTGGCGTCTGGGAGATCATCGCCCAGTTCAAGGCCGGGAGACCTTTAATAATGATGGTCAGTAAAATAAACCCCAGGCTGCCTGCCAGGAAGGCAAAAGAAATGTACATCAAACCGATAAAAAATTTTTCTTCGATATGCCGTTTCTTCATGCCCACGGCCTCCCGATAATCTGGCGTAAGGCTAATGTTGAAAGCATGTTAAAGATCAACACGATCACTAACAGGATCAACGCCGCCGTGAGTAAGGCCGCATCATACAACGGGATGGTCAGCATCTCGCCGTAGTTATTGGCAATCAG
This sequence comes from Anaerolineales bacterium, assembly GCA_041912175.1. Taxonomy (GTDB): domain Bacteria; phylum Chloroflexota; class Anaerolineae; order Anaerolineales; family UBA4823; genus CAZAGA01. Next base: position 24,178 of record JAYRNN010000321.1, read on the forward strand.
GGCGGGTAATGGATATGCGGCGTCAAAGATTGACCTGGGTACCTGGACGACATTTCCTACCACCATGATCACAGCCATCGTTTCGCCCAGGGCGCGCGAGGCTCCCAACACAACGCCGGCGATAATGCCCGGCCGAGCCTGCGGGAGCACGGCAAATTTGACCGTCTGCCAACGCGTGGCGCCAACGGCCAGGGAGGCTTCCCGCGAGCCCAGCGGCACAGTTGCCAACACTTCGTAGGTCACTGCGATAATAAAAGGCGCAATCATAACCGCTAAGACGATTGAGCCGGAGAGTATGCTATAACCGGTCGGGTTGCTCGAGTTGAAAAGCGGGATAAAGCTAAGCCTTGGACCAACCTGATGGTTGAGCGTCTGTACCAGGGGCACAATCGCTACCAGCCCCCATACGCCGTATACGACCGAAGGGATGGCGGCCAGTAAATCAATCAACGGTTTCATAAAATTCCGCAAAGACGGGCTGGCATACTCGGCCAGGTAGATTGCAGTCAACAAGCAGGGAGGCACGGCCAGGACGGCAGCCACCGTGGTGACCCAGAATGTACCCACGATAAATGGAAGAAACCCAAATTTTCCTTCGGTGGGCAACCAAACCCGACCGGTGAGCAGCTCCCACAGAGAATTGCTTTGCAGGATTGGCCAGGATCGGATAATCAAGGCGACCAAGATGACCGCGACCAGGATAATCGGAAAGGCAGCCAGTAAATAAAATGATTTTTGCGCCCAACGATCCCTCGTTCTGCGTGATCGCAGCCTTGCACTGCCGGCTCGTATGGGTTTTGCTGAGAAAGTAGTTTCTTCCTGCATGCGCCTCCGAGAAATGGAAATTAAAGTTGATAGAGCCTGGTAGATTGCAGTTTTACCAGGCTCTATTTTACTAAAACATACCCGGCTTACCGGATTTTTGCCAGCGCGGCGTCGAGCTGGTCTTGAGGCAATTGCACATATCCGGCTTCACTGACGTATTTTTGACCCTCAGTCAGAGCCCACACCATAAAGGCCTGCACGACACCGGAAGGTTTATCCTTGGTGACCAGATTCAAGGCGCGAGCCGGTGGGGATGGATACTTGCCATTGGCGACCAATTCCACTGCCTCGGCTTTTGAATCGATCTTTTCATCGTCAGCGGCCTGCCCATTTCCATCCTTGTCGATGGGCAGGACAACCGATCCGGCGACTGCCTGGCCGGTGGCATTATCGAAGGCATAACCCAGGTTGTTATAACCGATTCCCAATGGGTCTTTGATCACTGCGTCTAGCAGACCCGGATCGGCTTGAACGCCAACACCCAGCAAGTTTTCTTGTTTTTTATTGCCCAGGAATTTAGCCCAAACTTCGGCTGCTCCGGCGGAGTCTGCGCGAGTATAAACATGGATTTCATCGGTAATTTCTGGCCGGTCGACTGCCTGGCCCCAGGTTTTGATCTCGCCGGTAATAAAAATCCCGATCAGTTTATCCTGGGTCAACCCTTTTGCCAGCAAATCCTGCAGGACAGGGTTTTGGGCGTTGATCATGGGGAAAACAGCATCTTTAACGACCGGGGCCCAATAGGCGCCCTTGGCTTCTTCTTCAGGCGTAATGGCGCGCGAGACCATCCCGATATCCACTGCGCCAGCCAGGGCATCCGCCATGCCTTTACCCGCGCCGCCGGCCGAGATATCGAAGTTGACGTCAGGGTGAAGTTTTTGGAATTCTTCCGCCCAGCGGGTCACCATCGGGTACAACGCGAACGCGCCTGAAATTGCCACGTCGCCTTTTAGATCCGTTTGACCGGTCTGTTCGGCCGGCTGGGCGGCAGGTGTGGACTGCTGGCCGCAGGCGCTCAGGACCAGGCTGAGCATGACCACCAGCACAAACACGAGTTGTAACTTTGACATCGATTTCATTGTAGGTTCTCCTGTAAAGTATAGATAGTCTAGTAGTATAGTGTACTTTCTGGTTAAAAAAACAGGCGTTTGATATCTTTTGATTCGATTGCCTGTCTGCTACCCTAAAATATCCGCCAGGCCGCTGGGCTCGCTTACCTGGAGCTTTTGTGCGTCTCCAACGCGCCTGGCGACATCAGCCAGGCTGGTATGGTCGAGGATATCGGTTATGGCGTTGCGCACATCGGCCATCACCATGCGTAACCCACACGTCTGCTCGTCCGGGCATCCGCACGGCTCATAGGCCATCTGGCTCACGCAGCGAATCGGCGCCAGGGGTCCGTCTAGCACGCGTACAATGTGTCCCAAGGTGATTTCGTTGGCCGGTCGTGCCAGATAATATCCGCCGCCGATGCCCATTTTGCTCTGCAACAGGCCGGCGTTTTTCAGGCTGAGCAAAATCTGCTCTAAAAACTTGGCCGGAATTTTCTGGCGCTGGGCCAGATCCTTGATTTGCACGACATGCCCCCCTGGGTTGTCTTGATCCCAGGTGGCCAGTTCGATCATGGCCCTTAGGCCGTATTCACCGCGTTTCGAAAGTCGCATAAGTAATTGATAAAGTCTATTGAATCTATAGAGTTTATTATTTTTATTAGGATAACATTAAGCAAGCGGGTTGTCAAGTAAAATATTCCCAAAAATGATCGTTTGTACAGACGCAGATGGGGTTGCAGCCAAACTGCAACCCCATCTGTGTAGCGTTGGAAACTTTCTTTTTACGCTATTCCAAATAATTCCACTTCGTGCGCAATAACCAACCCATGATCACCAGCGGCAGCGCCATGTAAAAGACGGAATACATGCCATAACCGGTGAGCAGCCCGGCGATCACGGCCAGAATGGTTGAGAAGGCATATAAATACAAGCCCCACCTCCGCCAGTACCAGACACCCACGACTGCGATCACATCTAACAGGCTGTGAACAATCATCAGTGTAAGGATCCAGGTGCGGGCGTTTGGGGCCGCCCCGGCTTTCGCCGACGTATAGAAGAGGGTCGCTACAACGCCGTGCAGCGCCATGATCACCAGGACAAACGTCAACCAAAAGCCGCGCACTTTTTTAACTGGTTTCACGTTGCCTTTGCGTTGTTGGTTCGTTTTTGATTTTGTAGACATTTTTGCTCCAGGTAGTAAAGATGGGAATTAAGATAATTTGAAGGATTTTATCACAACCAACGCTTCTATCTCAGTTAATTGGCTGGCGGTTAATCGCTTGACCGGAAGCCCGTAACTAAGGTAAAATCAGTGCGCAATGCGGGCGTCGCCAAGTGGTAAGGCATCAGCCTTCCAAGCTGATATTCGTGGGTCCGAATCCCATCGCCCGCTCTGAGGGCCCGTAGCTCAGCGGCAGAGCGCGCGGCTCATAACCGCTTGGTCGCAGGTTCGAATCCTGCCGGGCCCATCTGCGATAAATAATAACGGGTTGTCCAAGAAGTGCATTTGGACAGCCCGTTATTATTAAAGTCAATTGGCTTATGTGCTCGCGATATCCAATATCCAACCGCAACCCGAACAGGCAGCTCGATTCAAGGCTGCTTGTTATTCGAGTCCACTAAAGTTAATTAAATTTGCAAAAACAGCCAATCCGGGATACAATTAGAATCAGACGGTTCGTAGAAAAATAGTGACATTTATTACTGCCTTGCCGTGGGGATTATTGCTATCAACGCGAGAGTTTTGCCAAAAAAGATTCTGATAAACCGAAGGAGGGTTCGAGACAGGAGTTCTGCCCACTCAGCAGATTTTGCGTTGGATCAACCATAATAGCCAGAAAGTTTTTAACACGGATGTGAAACGATGAAAAAACAAAACTTTCGAATTTTTGTCGCTATGCTTATATTTCTCAGCCTGGTTAGTGTGAATTTTGTGGCTCTGGCGCAGCAGGGGGCGCCAGACCAGCCGATTTCCCCAAATGCAGAAATACCATCGTTTGCCAGTCCGGATGTCAGCTATGGCCAGCCGGGTTTCAGCCTGCGTTACGTGCACACCTATGGCGTGAATGAAGAACCCTATCCGTCCGATGGGCAGCACCTGAACGGACCGAAAGGGTTGGCGATTGACGCGACCGACCATATTTTTACGGTGGAAGGCGCCGGGCTGCGCCTGTTGAAGTTTAACAGCAGCGGGACAAACCAATTGATCATCGGCAAGGCCGGACAGCCCTGGCATCATGCAGATTTCCTGGCCTATCCGAAAGATGTCGCGCTGGACAATGCAGGCAATATCTGGGTGACTATCCTGTCGGGGGTCAAAAAGTTCGATGCGGCAGGGGCGCCTTTGATGATATTTCCTTCCACCGACCCGTGGAATGTAGGCGATGATAACGATCATTTCGACACACCCCGTGGGATCGCCTTTAACTCAGCCGGACAGTTGTTTGTCGCTGATACAAACAATCACCGCATCCAGGTGTTCGACGTCAGCGGCAATACCATAACCTATAGCGAAACCATCGGGGTTTCGGGTAGCCCGATGTCGGATAACACCGGTTTTAATACGCCTGCCCAGCTTGCTTTTGATAGCTCCGGCCAACTATATGTGATGGATACTGGCAATTACCGTGTGCAGCGCTGTACGAAGAGCGGCGCTTGGTCGTGCAGTACGTATTTTGGCGAGACCGGCGTGCCAGGCAATGATCTGACGCATTTGAAGCAGGCGCTTGGCATTTACATTACCAGCGATGATACGGTGTTCATCGCGGATAATTATAATTATCGCGTATTGAAATGTAATCTTGCCGGCGTGTGTACCCATTTTGCCGGCACGACAGGTACGCAAGGCTGGGCAAACAATCAGTTCTGGTGGCCAGAAGATGTGGTGGTCGACTCGTCCGGCAATGTGTACGTAAGCGATTATGATAACCACCGCATCCAAAAATTCAACAGCGCCGGAGTGTACCAATCAACGATCGGCGTCACGCGAGTGCCATATGTACCCGATACGACCAGGCTGAATGGGCCTGGCGGCGTGGCAATTGCTCCGGATGGCAGTATGTATATTAACGAGCATGCCGGCTTCAGATTGCTGAAGTTTAACAAGGATGGCGAGCAGCAATGGGCAGTCGGCCAGGCTGGCGTTTATGGAAAAGATAATGCCCACCTGGGGGGTACTGTGATTGGCGCGATGGGTAATCCAGCCCTTGATTCGATTGGAAATGTGTACCTGGCTGATTCACCTAATTTCCGTATCCAAATCTTTAACGCGAACGGCGAGTACCAAACCAGCTTCGGTGGTTTTGGAACTGGAGAATACGGGTTTGACTACCCGGCTGGGGTCGCGTTCAGCCCGGTCAACGGCGATATGTACATCGTCGATATGTATAACTTCCGCATCCAGATCTATAACAAAGATCGAGAATATAAAGCCACCCTCGGGGAGGTGGATATCAGAGGCGCCGACAACGCCCACTTTGATTTGCCGCGCGGTGTGACCGTGGATAAAAATGGAACGATCTATGTGGCGGATACCAACAATCACCGCGTGCAGATCTTCGATAGCAATCTGGTTTATCAGCGCACCGTTGGCGTCTCTGCGGAATGTGGGTCCGATTTTGCTCATTTGTGCTACCCGACCTCGGTCAATGTCGATGACTCGGGCAGGTTATACGTCAATGATGCATCCAACAATCGCGTCCAGGTCTTTGACAGCGCCGGCGCCTACCTGACAACCATCGGTGGTCGTTGGGGGAACAATACCGGTGAGATGCGTTATCCTTGGGGACAAGGGCTCGATGCCGAAGGCAATCTGTACGTGGTCGAGCCGAGCAACCACCGGGTGCAAAAGTACACGCCCGGTACGCCGATGTGGGTGCAATCCAACCTGAATGGCTTCGGCGAGCGAGCGAATGCAATCGTCGCGACCTTGCAAGCGTTCAACGACCAGCTCTATGCCGGGACTTACAACGGCAGCGGGACTGGCGCCCAGCTCTGGCGATATAACGGCTCGGCCTGGTCATCTGTGATGACGGACGGGTTCGGCGATTCGAAGAATGTCGCCATAGATCACCTGTACGAGTTCGACGGCAAGCTGTACGCCGGCACATGGAATCGAGATACGAGTGGTGGGGTTGGCACCGCCGGCGCGCAGATCTGGCGCTCGAACAACGGATCGACCTGGAACAGGGTCACGCTGGCCGGCTTTGACGCCGCCAACGGCGAAATCGTGCGCTTCATCGAGTTCAACGGCCAGATCTATGCCAGCGCGTGGAGCAACACGATCGATCATGGCGGTGAAATCTGGCGCAGCGACAACGGCGACAGCGACACCTGGAGCCAGGTGGTTGCAAACGGCTTCAATGGGGATGTCAACAACCCTGGGATTCCCTCCCTGGCGATGTATAACAGCCAGCTTTACGCCGGGACGTATAACGTTGCCACGGGGGGTGAGGTGTGGCGTAGCCCGAGCGGTGGCGCCGGAAGCTGGACCCAGGTCAATTTGGATGGCTTCGGTTCGGCGGATAATGTTGGCGTTGACGCGCTTGTTCCGTTCAAAGGTTACCTGTATGCCGGCGTGAGCAGCAACCCTGGAACCGGAGCCCAAATCTGGCGCTGCCAGGTGTGCGATGGCTCTGATTGGACGAATGTGATGACCGGCGGTTTTGGCGACGCCAACACCGCTGTGGAACATAGCCTGATATTCTACAAAGACGGGCTGGTGTCAATTGCTGGTAACCCGGAGACCGGGATGGTCGTCTACCGTAGCGAGGACGGGACTGCCTGGGAGCAGATTGGTTTTGCAGGCTTTGGCGATAGCAATAACCGGGGCGGTTTCTGGGGTAACAGCGCGGTTGTGTTCAACGACAAGCTGTATACCGGGACGGACAATGACGCCAACGGCGGCGAGGTGTGGTTGTACTCGGAGAACCTGATCTTGCTGCATTTGCCGCTGGTGATGAGATGAGAGGGTAAGAAAAATACAAGGGCTGTCCAAATGCACTTCTTGGACAGCCCACTATGATTAAAATCAATTGTCTTATACGCCGGCGGTATTCAATTCTTCAAAGTAGCGCCGCAAGCGCGCCTTAAAGGTTTCTTCGCCTGCTCGCAGCCAGGCGCGTGGATCGTAGTACTTCTTGTTCGGTTCGTCCGGGCCTTTCGGGTTGCCGATCTGGCCTTGCAGGTAGCCCTCGTTCTTGACGTAGTAGTTTTTGATCCCTTCCCACAACGCCCACTGCAGGTCTGTATCGATGTTCATCTTGACCACCCCATACGAGACCGCCTCGCGGATCTCCTCCAGGGTGGAGCCGGAACCGCCGTGAAAGACCAGGTTGAGCGGTTTCTCTGCTGTGCCACGTTTCTCTTGCACGTATACCTGGCAGTTATGCAAGATTACCGGGCGTAACTTTACATTACCTGGTTTGTAAACGCCGTGCACGTTTCCAAATGCAGCCGCGATGGTGAAGCGGGGGCTGACTTTCATCAGCTCTTCGTAAGCATAGTCGACGTCTTCCGGTTGGGTATAGAGCCGGGAGCTGCTGACGCTGGTATTGTCTACGCCGTCTTCCTCGCCGCCGGTGATGCCCAGCTCCAGCTCAAGCGTCATATCCATTTTGCTCATTCGCTCCAGGTAGCGTTTACAGGTTTCAATGTTTTCATGCAGCGGCTGCTCCGACAGGTCCAGCATATGCGAACTAAAGAGCGGTTTCCCATGGGTCTTGTAATAAGCCTCGCCCGCATCCAGCAAACCATCTACCCATGGTAAGAGCTTTTTGGCGCAGTGATCGGTGTGCACCAGCACACGCGCCCCATAAGCTTCGGCAAGTTGGTGGACGTGCATCGCCCCGGCGACCGCGCCGGCAATGCTTGCCCGTTGCCCATCATTGCTGAGACCTTTACCGGCATAGAACGCCGCGCCGCCATTCGAAAACTGGATGATCATCGGTGAGTCCATCTCGACGGACGTTTCCAGGGCTGCATTAACGGTGTCCGTGCCGGTGCAGTTGACCGCCGGCAGGGCGAAACCGTGCGCTTTGGCAAAAGCGAACACTTTTTGGACATCAGCGCCGACAATCACTCCTGCGGGTACCAATTCTTTCAGTTCAGACATTCGATTTTCCTCCGTAGATATTCCTAGATTATAAATAGTAATCAAAGTCGTGTTCGGTGCGAATCTTGCGCCGGATGACGAAGATGTGCGCCGGGACGGTTTCGGGGTTCAATTCCACATAGTTTCGCGTGCCATGCCAGATATAGCGCGCATCGGTCAGGAGATCGTGCGCCTGGTATGGCTGGCGTGGGTCAAGCCCTAGATCTTCCAGGGGCAATGTGATGAAACCAGACTGTTTGTAGTGCGGGTCGAGATTGACCACCACCAGCACCTCGTTTGATTTGTCCTGACTGGATTTAGAGTAGGCGATGACTTGCTCGTTATCGACCTCGTGGAAGCGCAGGTTGTGATTGGCCCAGAAAGCCGGGTTATCATGCCGGATGAGGTTCACCTGGCCGATCAACTTGCGCAGGCTGTCGGGCCGTTCGATATTCCAGCGCTTAATTTCATATTTCTCCGAATCTAAGTACTCCTCCCTGCCAGGGGCCAGTGGCCGGTTATCGCATAGTTCATAGGCCGGACCGTAAATGCCGTAGCTAGGGCCCAGGGTTGCGGCCAGGATAAAGCGCGAGATGAAGGCCGGGCGTCCGCCAAACTGCAGAAATTCAGGCAGGATATCGGGGGTGTTCGGCCACAGGTTTGGACCCACATATTCGCGCACCTCGGTTTGGGTGAGCTCGGTCAGGTATTGGGTCAGCTCCCATTTCGTGTTGCGCCATGGGAAGTAGTTGTACGATTGGGTGAAGCCGCGTTTGGCCAGTCCGTAGAGCGCTTTTGGGCGTGTGAATGCCTCGGCCAGGAAGAGCGCCTCGGGGCAAACTCGCTTGACCTCAGCGATGACCCATTCCCAGAAGGGAAATGCTTTGGTATGCGGGTTGTCAACACGGAAGATGTGTACGCCTTGCTCTACCCAGAACATGAAAACGCTTTTCAGCTCTTCCCAAAGCTCGCGCCACTGCTCGGTCTCGAAATCAAAGGGGTAGATATCCTGGTATTTCTTGGGAGGGTTTTCGGCGTATTGGATCGTCCCATCCGGGCGCTTTCGGAACCACTCTGGGTGCTCGGTCACATAAGGGTGGTCGGGGGCGCACTGGAAGGCGATATCCAGCGCCAGCTCCAGGCCGAACTTTGCAGCGGTTTCTACCAAATGCCGGAAATCTTCGAGTGTGCCCAGCTCTGGGTGAATGGCTTTGTGCCCGCCAAGCTCCGATCCGATTGCCCACGGGCTGCCCGGGTCGGTTGGAGCGGCGACGGTCGAGTTATTGGGGCCCTTGCGGAAGCTGACCCCAATCGGGTGGATCGGCGGCAGGTAGAGCACGTCGAAACCCATCGAAGCCACGTATTCCAGGCGCTGCTCGACATCCTTGAAAGTCCCATGCTTCTCTGGTTCGTTCGAGCACGAGCGCGGGAAAAGCTCGTACCACGCCCCAAACCGGGCTCGTTCGCGATCGACGACCACCTCGAGCTCTTTTTCGTAAGTGGTTACAAACAGCCGTTCACCATAGACGGCCATCAGTCTGGCCAGCTCTGGCGACAGCGCCTGGCGGGCGCCGTCTTCCCCGCCGGCGCGGATCGCTTTGGCAAAGGCGGCAAGCCACTGTGCGTTCAAGTCGCGCGCGCGCTGCTGTGCATGTTCGACCAGCTCGGCGCCGATCAGCAAATCGATCGATACATCTTGCCCGGCTTTCATGCGCTTTGCCAGGTCGCGCGACCAGGTCTTGAAGTGATCGATCCACCCTTGTACGGTATAGTGATAGCGGCCCAGTTCTGTAACGGTGAACGAAGCGCGCCAGCGATCGTTGACCAGCGGCTCCATGGCGACCTCGGTCCATTCGACATCGCCATCTTTACGGTAGAGCAGCGCACACGAGAGCGCGTCATGACCGTCTGCCAGGGCATCGGCTTCGACCACCGTTTCATCGCCCAGGATGCGCTTGACCGGGAACCTGCCAGCCTCGATCTCGGGCGCGACGCCTCCGATGATGACTCTGTTTCTGCCTTCTTCAGGCTGCATTGCATTCCTCCTGATTACTCTGATGAAACCTACTCCTAGAGCGACCGGTAGAGATCCAGGGTCCGCTGCGCGATGGCGGTCCAACTGAAGTGATCCTCGACGCGGCGACGTCCATTACGTTCGAATTCTGCACGTAAGCCTGGGTTAAGGGCGACGCGATTGATCGCCGCTGCCAGGTCGGCGGAGAACTTGGGCGCATTGACAGGATCGAAGGTGCCAGGTTTGAGCTCCAGGTCGACCAGCAGGCCGGTCTGCTCTGGTACAACGACTTCGGGGATTCCACCGACTGCCGAAGCCACCACCGCGGTCTCGCAGGCCATCGCTTCCAGGTTGATAATGCCGAAGGGTTCGTATACCGATGGGCAGCAGAAGACCGTTGCGTTGGAGTAAAACTGGATGACGTCCTCGCGTGGCAGCATTTCACGGATCCAAATCACCCCGGGCCGGTCGGCGCTGACTGCATCCACACCGGCGCTCATCTCACGCCCGATCTCTGGTGTGTCGGGCGCGCCGGCGCATAGCACGACCTGGATTGAAGGATCGATCTGTGGGATGGCGTTGACCAGGTGGATGATGCCCTTCTGGCGGGTGACACGGCCAACAAACAACACGAAGGGTTTTTCGGGATCCACGCCGCGTTTGACCAGCGCGTCGACGTTAGGATTATGGCGATACTGCTGCAGGTCGATGCCATTATGGATCACGCGCACTTTGCCGGGATCAACGCCTGGGAAACAGCGAAGCACGTCATTGCGCGTCTCTTGTGAGACGGCGATGATAGCATCGGCTTCCATGATGCCGTTGTTCTCGATCCACGTGCTCAGGTGGTAAGCATTGCCGAGCTGCTCCACCTTCCAGGGACGCAATGGTTCCAGGGAATGGGTGGTCAGCACGAAGGGGATGCCCCACAGTTTTTTGGCTAAAAAGCCCGCAAACTGGACGTACCAGGTGTGCGAATGGACGACGCTGGCGTCCAGGTTGTCCTTGGCCATACCCAGGTTGCGGTACATAGCGTCCAGCGCCCCGCCAAAGCGCGGGTCGGTGTCCTTCTTCGCCTCAGGCCATGCGCCGTAGCCCTTAACCCGCAGGTTGGGCTCGCTCACGTCCTGATCGCCGAAGCAGCGCACTTCGACCGGCACGAGCTTGGCGAGCTCGCGGCTCAGGTATTCGACGTGCACCCCAGCGCCGCCGTACACGTAAGGCGGGTACTCATTGGTAAAAAACGCGACTTTGTTGATATTTGTCATCAATTTCTCCTGTAGCACTGCGAGGTTACGATCATATAACAATATCCTCTTGGTTAAGTTCTGCAGAGAACTCGGCCAAAACAGGCAAAGACGACTGGTTCCCGTACTCAAGTTTACAAGATTCCAGCGACGATATCAGGTTGTAACAGTACTTTATTAAAGAGGGCTTAATTGATTATAGCACAAGCAAATAAACCCCACAGGCTTGTCGTTCGCCTAATCCTTACCTTTTGAAAATTGCTGCGGCCTGGCAGCTCTCCAGCGGGTAGCGCCCGATGGCGGTCTCGTCCGAAAGCACCACGCCCGCGTAGCCTCTCAATAGGGTTTCGTATAGATAGCACACCTCTGAGCGGGTCGGGGAGGGATTGGCCGTCATATGTTCCAATACCTGGCCGGCCAGCAGCAAGGGCCGGGGCAGTGATTGGACCTGCTCATTCAAACGGGCGACCGCCCTTGCCATGCCGGGTAGACCGAGCTCAGCGCCCAGGTCGCCGCGGCAAAGCCAGAGCTCATCGGCATATTGGGCCAGCGCCTTGCCCTGGCCGATGGCCGGTTCTCGTTCCAACTTGGCGATCAGGCGCGCCGTCCCGCCGAAGATAGAACGGTAGCGGGCCATCTCCAGGTCATCCTTGATATACGAGATAGCATAGCGGCAGAAATCCAGGCCGCGGGTCTGCTCGAAGATGGCCTGGTCTTTATCGCTCAAGCGTTCCAGGCGGTGTTGGCTGACGGTATAGGTAATGCCTTTGCGAGCCGAGAGAGGGCCGCCTTGCACCACGCGCGCTTCGAGCGCCTCACCGAGGTCTCGCTCCAGAATCAGCCTGACCCGGGCGTCGTTCAGGATGATCTCGCCGGATGAGCCGGCGGCGGCCTGAAAGAAATCGGCATGGGGGACAGGCAGCTCGGTCAGGTTTTGAGATCCTTGCGCCAAAATTAAGCGCAACCTTTGCCCGGCTTCCAGGTTACCGGCAGGGAGCTCGCCCAGGCGCCACTTGCTGCCTTGCAGGTCAATTACCACCGGGGTGGGCGTGTCGAGATGCGCCAGGCCGGTCTGCAGGCGCTCCAGCCAATCCAATAAGTATTCCAGGGTGAGGTGCGAAGCGTTCAGCCGGAAAGCGGTCGCGCCCGCTGCCAGCAATTCGCGCCAAATCGTAGGATCAGCGCTGCTGGGTCCCAGGGTTACGACGATTTGATAATCCATAAGTCTTTATCGCAACGCCTCGTTTAACAGG
>JAYRNN010000322.1:0-5374 GCA_041912175.1 Anaerolineales bacterium
AAAGAGCAGAGCTTTATCGGCTCTGCCCTGTCTTCGGCCTCGTGTCGGCGCTCAGGTCGCTCTCCAGCGTTGCCCTATCCTCCGCACGAGTGTCTTGAGTCTACCACACCCCATTACCCACCCTTTCAAAGGGGACATTTTAACTTTGTCAAAAAGGGGACATTTCTACTTTGGGTTGACAGCGCGCGTTGGAGCGGCGTTAACACAACCGCGCGCGCGATAATAATTGCACGAGACACAATGCCCTCTGTACCATCGTCCCATTCTCATGCTATACTTGCCCAGTCGCCTGATTGTCTGACTGACTATGTCCCGTATTTTCCGCTCCACGCTGCTCGTCGCCTTCTTTATCGGGCTTGAAAAAGGCCTGGGTTTTCTGCGCCAGGTCATCATCGCCCGCCAGTTCGGCCTCTCTCCCGAGCTGGATGCTTTCAACGCGGCCAATAACATCCCCGACCTCTTGTTCGCCCTGATTTCCGGAGGCGCGCTGGCCATTGCTTTCATCCCTGTCCTGACCGAGCACCTGGAAAAGAAGGGCCGCAAGGACATGTGGGACCTCTTCTCGCGCATTGCCAACCTGGTTTTCCTTGTCACCGCCGGTCTCTCTGTGCTGGTAGCGCTCTTCGCCAACCAACTCATCGGTTGGCGCCTGGGTATCGCCCCTGGTTTCACCACCAGCCAGCAAGCCCTGGTCGCCGACCTGATGCGCCTCAACCTCTTTTCCACCCTGCTGTTCTCATTGGCCGGGCTGGCAATTGCCGGGCAGCAGGCCAACAAATACTTCTTCTTGCCTGCCCTGGCCCCCAGTATGTATGATCTAGGCGCTCTTTTTGGCGTCTTGATCCTGGCTCCAGCCGAGGGCATTACCATCGGCCCTATCACACTTCCCGCCTATGGTATGGGGGTCTACGGCCTGGTGTACGGCACTATCCTGGGCGCGGCCATGTTCCTTTTGGTGCAAATTCCTGGCTTGCTGCGTTACCAGTTTCGCTGGTCGCCTAAGATCAATCTGCGCAATCCCGGCGTCCAGCAGGTGTTGACCCTGATGGGCCCGCGCGTTCTGACCATCTTCTGCATCCAATTCATCTTCCTTGTCACCGACAACATTGCCTCCCGCCTGGCCTCTGGCGCTGTCACCGCCCTGGTGTATGGCTGGTTGTTCATGCAAGTGCCCGAGACCCTGATCGGCACTGCCATCGGCACCGTGCTTTTGCCCACCCTCTCCGAACAAATTACCCGCTCCGAGATCGCCGCCTTCCGCCAGACCCTCAACCGTACCGTGCGCATCCTGCTGGCTTTGGTTATCCCCACCGCCTTAATCATGGCGGTCGTCATCCGGCCGTTGATCGGCGTCTTGAATTTCGATGCCGCCGGCACGCAAATGGTGGTCTGGGTCACACGCGCCTACATGATCGGCATGCTGGGGCATTCCCTTAACGAAATCGCCGTACGCTCATTTTACGCCCAGCAGAACGCCCGTGTACCCCTCTATACCGCCGCCATGACTGCGTCGTTATTTGTCATCCTGGCGGTGCTGTTGGCCTTTCGCATCGGGCCGGCTGGCATTTCTCTCGCTAACTCACTTGCCTTTACCGCCCAGGCCTTCCTGCTGCTCTGGCTCTTAGACCGCCGCTTTGGCAACCTGCTCAATCTGCGAACGGAGCTGCTCCCCGCCCTGCTGCGCATCCTCCCGGCAGCCTTGTTGGGAGGCCTGGCCGCCTATGGCATACAGCAGTTGCCTTTCCCCTCCCTGCTCCTGGCTGCAGCCGGCCTGGCCGCCGGCGCACTGCTCGCCCTGCCTTTCATCTGGCCCGAGATAAAACTCTTGGTTAGACTATAATATTTCTGTGGTGAAGCCACAGAAATATTTTTTCAAAGGAGAAATCTATGAAACTGACCGGCAAGCATATTGCCTACCTCGTCGACGAAGGTTTCGAAGACCTCGAATTCTATGTTCCCCTCATGCGTCTCCAAGAAGAAGGCGCTAAAGTCACTGTCGTCAGCTCCAAAATCAAAACCTACCACGGCAAGGCCTGCCTCGAAGCCACTCCCGACGTCCTGGCCTTGGCCGTGAAACCGGAAGACTTCGACGCCATCGTCGTCCCCGGCGGCTGGGCGCCCGATAAAATGCGCCGCGACCCCGACATCAAACGCCTGGTGCGCGGCATCTACGACCAGGGTAAAATCGTCGGCGCTATCTGCCATGCCGGCCTGGTGCTCATCTCAGCCGGTATCGTCAAGGGCCACAAAGCCACCGGCTCTCTGGGCGTCAAAGACGACCTGGTCAACGCCGGCGCCGAATGGGTCGACCAGGCGGCTTTCCGCGATGGCAACCTCGTTTGGGGCCGCGTCGTCAAAGATATCCCCGACTTCTGCCGCGAGCTGGTCAAAGCCTTAAGTGAGTAATATTGTTGGAAGATTGCAGAGCAATTTTCCAACAATATCAACCCTTATGAATAAACTTTTCGTAATCCTGATGCTGTTGAGCAGCAGCCTGGCAGCCCTGCCGGGTCAAACTTTGATCTGGCAGGACAAGGTTGATCCCTGGCTGCTCGCTCGTGCCGGAGAGCAGCCGCTCGAATTCCTTGTCTACCTGGATGAACAGGCCGACCTGGCTGGCGCCGCCCGCCTGGCGAACAAACAAGCCAGGGGCGCCTATGTCTACCAGCGCCTGACCGAAACCGCCCATCGCTCCCAAGGCCCCTTGCGCGCTACACTCGAGCAGCGCCGCGTCGAATATCGCGCTTACTGGATTGCGAACATGCTCTGGGTGCGCGGCGACCTGGATGCCCTACGTTTCATTGCCGGGCGCCCCGAAGTGGCCCATATTTACCCCAACCCATCGATCCATCAAGCGCTTCCACCGGCTCCGGTTGCCCAGTTGCCCGGTTCTGCGATCACCATCGAATGGAACATCCAACAGGTTAACGCCCCACAGGTCTGGGCAGTCGGGGTTATCGGCCAGGGCGCCGTAATTGCCGGCCAGGATACCGGCTACCAGTGGGACCATCCCGCCCTCATGAACCAGTATCGCGGGTGGGATGGCGCGGCCGCCGACCACAACTATAACTGGCACGACGCCATCCACGAGAATAACCCCAACACTTCTCCTGGCAATCCGTGCGGCTTTAATTTGCTGGTCCCTTGCGACGATTATGGCCACGGCACGCATACCATGGGCAGCATGGTCGGCGACGACGGTCAAGGGGCTCAGATTGGCATGGCGCCTGGCGCGCGCTGGATCGGCTGCCGCAATATGGAATCAGGATGGGGGACGCCCGCTTCATACGCAGAGTGCTTCGAGTGGTTCGTTGCCCCCACAGACCTGAACGGCCAGGAACCCAGAACCGATCTCGCTCCGGACGTCATCAATAACTCGTGGTCGTGCTCAAGCAGTGAAGGATGTAATTGGGATAGCTTACAAAGCGTGGTGGAGAATGCGCGCGCCGCCGGCATCCTGGTAGTCGTTTCCGCCAGCAATTCCGGACCGTCTTGTAGCACCATCCAGGACCCGGCCGCCATTTACGATGCCTCCTTCAGCGTGGGCGCCACCGATAATACCGACCAGATCGCCGGTTTCAGCAGCCGCGGCCCGGTGACGGTCGATGGCAGCGGTCGCCTCAAACCGGATATATCCGCCCCAGGCGTGAACGTTTTTTCCAGTTACTATGGGAACAGCTACACCACCATGAGCGGTACTAGCATGGCCGGACCGCACGTCGCCGGGCTGGCCGCCCTGCTCATTTCCGCCAACCCCTCCCTTCGCGGCCAGGTCGACCAGCTCGAGCAAATCATGCGCCAATCGGCCGTCCCTCTCACGACCACTGAAAACTGCGGCAATGTGCCAGGATCTCAGGTACCCAATAACACCTACGGCTACGGCCGTATCGATGCCTTGCGCGCCGTGCAGATCGCCCAACCCGCTCTGTTTCAGACCCTTTATTTACCACTGATTACCCGCCAGTAATTTGCAGCGAGGATGACTTCTAAAGTTTGTAAATTCACCATGTCTGAACTATAATCAATTAATTGCTAAGAATTGCCAAATATCTCCGAAGGAGACCTCCTATGCCCCTCACCCCACGCGAGCGCGTGCTTACCGCTTTGAACCATGAAAGCCCCGACCGGCCGCCGGTGATCATCGGCACATCCAATACCACGACTATTAAAATGAAGGCCTACCGCCGATTGAAGGAACATTTGGGTATCCAGGCCCCAGATAGTTACCTGTATGGCTGGCCCGAGCTTGGCTCGGCGCTGATCGATGAACCGGTGCTCGAACGGCTCCATGGCGACGCACGCGGCGTGTGGGACCGCTTCCCCGCCGAAACCTACCAGCGCAACCAGCAGCGCCCGCCGCACAGCCCTTATATCGACGATTGGGGCAGCGGGGCAATGGAGATCGAACCGGAAGTCTGGTTCCCCGGCGTCCACCCGCTGGCCGAATCCAATACCCTGGAGGCCCTGGATAACTACCCATGGCCCGACATGGACGACCCCTCGCGTGTGGCGCACGTCGCCGAAGCAGCCCGCCGATTGAAACAAGATGACCGCTATGCGATCATTGCCACGCCCTGGCTGCTCTTCCCCTTCGAGCGCGCCTTTGCCATGCAGGGTATGGACCGCTTTTTGCTCAACCTGGCCGGTTCGCCGGAGTTCGCCGAAGCCCTGCTGCGTAAAAACGCCGAGTTGTGTAAAACCTTGATGGGGCATTTCCTGCGCGAGTTGGGCGATAACGTGGATATCATCAAGATCGGCGACGACCTGGGCACCCAGGACCGCCTGATGATCTCGCCGCGCATGTACCGGCGCATCCTGAAGCCTATCCATGCCGATTACATCGCCTTCATAAAAGAAAGAACCAAAGCCAAAGTCTTCTTTCATACCGACGGCGATGTGTTCGACCTGATCGATGACTTCATCGAAATCGGCGTCGACATCCTCAACCCGATCCAGACCGCCGCCGGCAAGATGGCCGATCTGGATGGGCTAAAACAGCGCTATGGCAAGAACCTGGTTTTCTGCGGCGCAGTCGACACCCAGCGTATCTTGCCCTATGGCAATCCTGCCGAAGTGCGCCAGGAAGTGCGGCGCGTGATCGACATCCTCTCACCCGGCGGCGGTTACATGCTCGCCTCGGTCCACACCATCATGGACGAAGTCCCGCCCGAGAATATCCTTGCCATGGTAGATGCAGTCCTCGAATAAAAAAAGGGGCTGTCCTAAAAGTAACGGGCAGCCCTTCACTTTTTAACGAAAGCATGATTCAATAGGGGAATGAAAAGAAAAGAAACCGCCCCAGTGTTCAAGCCCTATGTAATGGATCAGATGGCGTTACTGCCAGCGAGTTATAACGAGGTAATCCCGGAAGGCC
>JAYRNN010000323.1:0-4014 GCA_041912175.1 Anaerolineales bacterium
AAAAAATCAGGCCTACAAAATTATTTCAAATGGGTAGAAGTAGTCAATGATAAAACCCCCGAGATCTATCGCTCCTTGTTCGAGGTGCATCACATCGAGGCGAGTCATTTCTTAATGGTCGGTAATTCACTGCGCTCCGATATCCTGCCGGTTGTGGCGCTTGGCGCGCAGGCCATTTATATTCCCTATCATCTGACCTGGGCGCATGAACATGAGATCGACCATTTCGACGCCCAGGATGGTTACTACGAAATCGAACAGTTCGTCCTGCTTCCCGAGCTGGCCAGAAGAATCCTGGCCTAAAATTTCATCGAGTGGAGTCATACACTGAATACTACTGCCATCGCCAGAGGTCGTGCCCTGATCGGTTTCTTCAACGATCGCGAATATTATTCGAGTCTGTTAAAATTTGCGCTGCCCATCGCCTTACAACAGCTTATTTTTTCCTCGCTCAGCCTGGTGAGCAGCGTCATGGTCGGCCAATTGGGCGAGACGGCCGTCGCTGCGGTCAGCCTGGCCAACCAGATCTTCTTCTTGCTAAACCTGTTAATCTTTGGAATCGGCAGCGGCGCGGCCATGTTCACCGCCCAATTGTGGGGCAGGCGCGATATCCCCAACATTCGCAAAGTGCTTGGGCTCGCTTTAACGCTTGGGGTTGCGGGCGGCGTGTTTTTCCTGCTGATCGCCGAGTTTTTTCCATCTCAGGCGCTGGGCGTTTATTCCAGGGATGCGCAGGTGATCGCCATTGGGAGTCCTTACCTGCAAATTTTCGGCCTTTCCTTTGTCTTTTTTGCCGTCACCGCCACCTTCTCGCTAATTTTGCGCAGCGTTGGCGAAGTTCGCCTGCCGGTCACCGTCTCGGTTTTTGCCTTGCTGCTCAACATGGCCTTGAGCTACATTTTTATCTTCGGTAAATTTGGGGCGCCGGCCATGGGCGTGATCGGGGCCGCTTATGGCGTCCTGATTGCCCGCATCGTCGAATGCCTGTTGATGGTGTCGTTGACCTATGCGCGCCAGTTGCCCCCGGCGGGAAAATTAAGTGAATTATTTGCCTTTGATATGCCGTTCGCCGGGGTCGTGCTCAAGCCGGTGCTGCCTGTAGCGATCAATGAAGTCCTTTGGTCATTGGGCATCACGACCTATCAGATTATCTATGCCCGCATCGGGACCGATCAACTGGCAGCCGTTAATATCTCCACAACCATCAGCGACCTGGCTGTGGTCGCCTTCATGGGGATCGGCAACGCCACTGCCATCCTGGTCGGGCATTTAATCGGCTCGGACCAAAATGAGCGCGCCCAGCTCTATGCCGGGCGGTCGTTAGCCTTAGGCGCAATCGGCGGAATGTTGATCGGGGGCGCGGTGTTATTGGTCAGCCCATTCATCCTGGGCTTGTATAAAGTCTCGCCGCTGGTGATCACTTATGCAGCCAGCTTACTCTTGGTGAACTGTTCTTTTTATTGGCTGCGCATGATGAATATGATCTTGTTTATCGGCGTCTTTCGGGCCGGCGGAGACACCCGCTTTGCGCTCGTCCTGGATGGTTTCATCATCTGGTTGGTAGGGGTGCCCCTGACCGCCTTTGGCGCATTCGTCCTGCACCTGCCAATTTTCCTCGTCTACATGCTCACCCTGAGCGAAGAATTTTGCAAATGGGGTCTCGGCTTGTGGCGCTATTTTTCCAAAAAGTGGATTCACAATTTAGCCAAAACAGTTTAGAATTTATTAATAGCAACATGGGATCATAAGTCGTTGAGATCGCATGCACCGGCGCAGCCAGCGCTTGCGATCTCAAACCCCATTGGCGAGAAGGTGCGATCGAGATGACGACGGAATTCACTGACTCCCCCCAAGAACTTGCCCGCATGGGTGAATTTGTCGAAGCCTGCGCCTGGGAAGATCACTACCGGGCTGCCCCGGACTATATCAGTTGGGAACAAGGTCTCCAGATCGACCGGCTTGGCTCGGCGATCGTGCTCAGCCTGCCTCGCAGCGACGATCCTTTCTATAGTCGCCTCATCGGTCTAGGGCTGGTCGAGCCGGTCACCGAATCCATGTTGGATGAGCTGATGGCGTTTATTTTCGATACCGGCACGCGCTGCTTTACAGTCCATGTTTGCCCGACCACGCAACCTGAATATATCCATGATTGGCTGCGCGAGCGTGGCTTTTGGCTGCAGGACCGTCACGCCAAGTTCTATCGCGGCGACGAGCCGCCGCAAGAGGTCTTCAGCGACTTGCGCATCGAGCAAACCGGGCCAGATTATGCCGATGCTTTCGCCTACGTCGTTACACAATCCTTTGGTATTTCAGATTATATCCATCCCTGGATGTGCGCTGCGGTCGGGCGGCCAAACTGGCGCCACTATGTCGCCTGGGACGGCGACCAACCGGCCGCCGCCGGCGCGCTGTATATCTGCGATGACGTCGGTTGGCTGGGGCATGGCAGCACCTTGCCTGGGTTCCGCCGCCGCGGCGCCCAGGGCGCGATCTTATCCAGGCGCATCCGCGATGGCATCGCCCATGGCTGCAAGTGGTTCGTGACCGATACCGGCGAGGATACCCCCGAAACGCCGAACCAATCCTTCCGCAACATGCAGCGCAGCGGTTTTCGTTTAGGGTATTATCGCTGGAATTACATTTTCGAGGCCTATTAGCATCCATTGAATCGGATTACTGACTTACCAGGGGATTAAAATCTGGTTACGAGAAAGGAGATCGCCCATGCAGCGTACTCTGAAAGTCTTTATCGACGCAGCCGGTCAAGATAAGCTGGCCAAAAAATACCCCATCCTCGAACGATACGAGGATTTTGCTCTTGTCCAGGTCACAAGCGACGAGGCAGATCGCCTGGCGCGTAAATACCTCGTCGAAGATATCACCGACCAATACGTGCTGAATATCGCCGGCCAGACGATCAACCCCAATGCGCCATCCGCTCCACAGCCGGAGACCGCCCAGGACGAAGAAGCCTTTTCCTTGGCCGCCATGCCGGGAGCGCCTGGGACCGGGCCGGCTGCCAGCGTCGAAGCAGCCCTCTCTCCAGGTCCGCACCATTACCTGGTGGCGTTTGCAGGCCCGATCAAACCGGAATGGATGCAAGCGGTGACCGCCGCAGGCGGCGAATTACGCGCTCCATATCAGAACTTTACCTATATCGCCAACATGGACGTCGCCGCCCTGGCCAACGTGACCGGGCTGCCCTTCGTCAACTGGGTTGGCCGTCTTCCCACCTCAGCGCGCATCTCCGACGATCTACGCAATCGCCCCAGCCAGGAATCTTTTTCAGGCGCCGTACAACCGGCTCGCGGCATGCCCTCTACCTATATCGTAGAATTTTTCGCTCCGCAGGACCTGCAACCGGCCAAAGTAACCATCTTCCAGCTCGGCGCGCAGATTATTGGCGAAGACGAACCCGCCGGGCTGCTCGTCATCGAGCTAACCGGCAGCGATGACGAACGAATGGCCTTGCTGGAGGCCATCGCCGCCGTGCACGGCGTGCGCTCGATCCACGAGCGGGTGATCAAACGGCTGAGCAACGACGTAGCCCCAAAATTTATGGGAGCGGCCATCTCCCAAAACACAAATGGCCTGGGCCTGAGCGGCGAAGGTGAGATCATCGGCGTGGCCGACACCGGTCTGGATAGCGGCGATCCGGGCAACATCCACCCGGATTTCAGCGGCCGCGTCTTGTGGATCAAAAGCTACCCGATCACGGCCGACTATAGCCAGTACCTGGTCAACCCGGGTGGGGACGATGGCCCGGCGGACGTGGATAGCGGGCATGGCACCCATGTCGCCGGCTCGGCGCTCGGTTCCGGCGCCTGCTCGTTAAAGTTACCCCGCCAATCCAGCCCGATCCGCGGCCTGGCTTATCAGGCGCGTTTGGTTTTCCAGGCCATCGAACAAGAGATGAATTGGAACAGCCCCGCTTTTGTTTCGAAATTCGGGCGCTTCCTCCTCTCCGGCATCCCCTTGGACTTAGGCCAGCTATTTGGCGACGCCTATGCGCAG
>JAYRNN010000324.1:0-27036 GCA_041912175.1 Anaerolineales bacterium
CAAAATACGATCATTCCAACGAATTATCGAGTTGCCTTTTTTATGCCGGATTTGCGAATCGGGGGGGCGGAGCGGGTCATGAGCCAGTTGGCGGCTGGATTTGCGGAAAATGGCGTGGCTACAGATTTTGTATTAGTCAAGGCGGAAGGCCCATTTCTTGGACAACTTCCCTCGCAAGTGCGTGTCATTGACCTTAAGGCGTCCTCGACCTATTTCAGTCTGCCGCCCCTGGTAAGTTACTTGCGCGAGGCCCGACCGCAGTTCATGATTTCCGCGTTGGATCTCACGAATTTAATCGCTCTGCTGGCCCGGCGACGATCGGGTATACCTGTTCGCCTGGCCATCCGGCTGGATAATACACTCTCGATATTGCAGCGAAGCCCAATAAAGAAAAAACTGGAAAGGTTTTTATTGAGACGATTTTATCCCTGGGCAGATGAGATCATTGCCGTCTCGCATGCGGTTGCCGACGATTTTGTGGCGTACACGGGGATAGCGCCGTCTCGCATTCGTACGATCTATAATCCGATCATTTTGCCTGGGATTGTTGAGCAAAAACAGGCCACTCTCGAGCATGCGTGGTTCCTGCCTGGGCAGCCGCCAGTGATTCTGGGCGCCGGCCGGTTAACGCCTCAGAAGAACTTCGAGCTATTAATCCGAGCCTTTCAGCGGGTGCAGGATCAAATCCCATCCCGGTTAGTGATTCTGGGGGAGGGGGAAAGGCGTCCAGCTTTGGAAGCACTGGCGGCAGAGCTTGGCTTGCAGGAATTCATAGAATTGCCGGGGACTGTATCGAACCCCTATGCCTTTATGACCAACGCGGCTGTATTTGTGCTATCCTCTCGGTATGAAGGGCTACCTACGGTATTGGTCGAAGCGATGGCTTGTGGTTGTCCGGCGGTGAGCACAGATTGCCCAAGCGGTCCAAGAGAGATTTTGAATCATGGGCGCTACGGGCATTTGGTTCCGCCTGAGGATGCCGAGCAAATGGCGGCGGCCATCCTGGATGTCTTGCAAGGGAATGGGTGTTCCGTTCCAACGGAATGGCTGACGCAATTTAAACTCGAGCCGATTGTGCAGCAATATTTAAGCATCCTAAACCTAATCTAGGGCTTAAAATAAAGGAAAATCATGCAATCAGACATTTCAATTATTTTCGATTTCGGCGGCGTCTTGCTGGATTGGAATCCGCGCTACTTGTTTCGAAAAATTTTCGATGGCAACGAGCAGGCCATGGAGCGCTTCCTGGCTGAAGTATTCTTTGAATGGAACCTGCACCAAGATGCCGGCCGTCCATTCGCTGATGGCGTCGCTTTGGGTTGCGCCCAACATCCTGAATACAGCGAGCTGTTCAAAGTGTATGTTGAATGTTGGACAGAGTCATTGGCCGGGCCGATCTCTGGTACGGTGGATGTACTGCAAGGTTTGAAAAATGCCGGCTATCCTTTGTTTGGACTTAGTAACTGGTCGGCTGAGACTTTTAACCTGGTGCGTCACGAGTACGAATTCTTGGGATGGTTTAAAGAGATTGTAATCTCCGGCGAGGTGCACCTGGTTAAGCCTGACCCACGCATCTTCAAGTTGATGCTGGAGATAACAGGCCGGCCTGCTTCGGACTGCCTGCTGATTGACGACTCGCCAAAAAATATCGAGACAGCGCAAGGGATGGGATTCCAGACCATCTGCTTCCAGTCCCCAGAGCAGCTTAAACGAGAGCTATCTGTAATGGGATTACTTTATGAATAATCGACCGCGAGAAACCGGGTGGCTGTGTTTGGCATGCCGGATTTAATTTGGGTCACGCATCAAATTGCCCTGGACCCACGAGAAATCCATGAGGAGTTTTTCCAGGCAACCGGCCCTGGCGGACAAAATGTCAACAAAGTAGCCACGGCGGTGCGAATCCGTTTTGACCTGATGGGATCCGCCAGTCTGCCGGATGAGGTCAGGCAGCGCCTGATTCACCAGGCTGGAAAACGCCTGACTGTTCAAGGAGAATTGGTGATCGAGGCGCGCCAGCACCGCACCCAGGAGCAGAACCGCCAGGCGGCCCTCGAACGGCTGGTGCACCTGATCCGAGCGGCGGCGGAAAAGCCAAAGCCGCGCTTTAAGACGCGCCCTACACTGGCTTCCAAGCAGCGGCGCCTGGCGGAGAAGAAACAAAAAGGGGAGATCAAACGCTTGCGAAAATATACCCCGGAAGAGAAGTAGTCGGACAAACCTGAAGCTTAAGATAGGGGCAGGTTTCAGGATGGGCTGGCTGAGGGAACCGAAAAAAAAGTGGTATAAATGTAGCCGATGTACCTACGCTCGTCTGAAGAATATCAGTTTCTGCCGCCACGCCGGGGGAGTACGTTGATCAACCTGGGTTGGATGTTTTTCCTAATCGGCGGCGGGGCGTTAGGCCTGTATCAGGCCAGCCAGGCCCAGATCGGTCCGGTCTTTATGTTATGGCTACTGCCGGGCCTGGTCGCAGTCATCGCGGCGCCGATGCTCGCTTACCAGCTTTACTGTTTACGCACGGCCTATTATATTATCGAAAGAGATGGGCTGCGCCTGCGCTGGGGACTGCGGATCGAGCAGATACCAATGACGGCGATCATCTGGGTGCATACCCAGGATGAGTTGGTGACGCCCCTGCCAAAACCGGTCCTGCGATATTGGGGGTCAGTCGTGGGGGTCCGCCAACTTTCGGGAATCGCCGGACAAGCCGGTCCGAAGCAGGTGGAATACCTTGCTTCGAGGGCGAGTAACCTGGTATTAGTTGGCGCCGCTGAGCGTATTTTTGCGATTTCTCCGAAAGATGTAGAAGGTTTTCTGTTTACCTTTCAACGCCTGGCCGAGCTTGGCTCGCTGACGCCTGTCCAGGCACAGTCAGTGTATCCAACTTTTTTGATCAACCGGGTCTGGCTTGCCTGGCCAGCGCGCCTTCTTCTGATCACCAGTCTCATACTCAGCCTTGTATTATTTATATGGGTAGGATTGGCGATTCAAACCCGCTCACAGATCCACCTGGGTTTCTATCCAGATGGGGCGCCAGGCGACCTGGCGCCAGCGGTGCAACTTCTCTTGCTGCCAGTTATCAATAGCATCATTGTGCTGGCCGATTTTTTGGTTGGGTTATTCTTTTTTCGCCGCGAGGAAACCCAGGAGTTATCTTTTCTTATGTGGAGCAGCAGCGCCATAACTGCGGTGCTTTTTTTGGTGGGGGCTTTCTTTATTCTGCGGACAGCATGATCGATATTGGCCAGGCGCTGATTGGTTTTCTCCTGAGCTTGCTGGCGGCGTTCCTGGCCTGGAAAGCGCATGCCTTAACCCCAAACGGGGCCTGGGCCGCCGCAGTATGCGGCGGCTTTATTTTCGGGCTAGGAGGCATGGCTTGGGCAGCGCTTCTGCTAACATTTTTTATTTCCTCGAGCCTGCTCTCACGTGTCTTTGCTCGCCGAAAAGAGGGGTTGAACGAGAAATTTTCCAAGGGCAGCCAGCGTGATTGGGGTCAGGTATTGGCTAATGGCGGGTTAGGTGTGCTGCTAGTCATCGCGCATGCCTGGTTGCCGGGCCAGAACTGGCCATGGTTGGCGTATGTCGGGGCGATGGCTGCGGTCAATGCTGACACCTGGGCGACCGAGATAGGCGTGTTAAGCAAATCTGCCCCGCGCTCGATCACGAATGGCCGGCGCGTGGAACGGGGGACTTCGGGAGGAATTAGCGGCCTGGGGAGCCTGGCAGCCTTAGGCGGGGCGCTGTTAATTGCCTTCGTAGCCGGTCTGGTTTCTTCAGAAACCTGGGCGCTCACCCTTCCGGTGGTTCTTGGAGGGCTGGCGGGTTCGTTCTTTGATTCGCATTTGGGAGCCAGTCTGCAAGCGATATACTATTGTCCAGCCTGCCAAAAAGAAACCGAACGCCACCCTTTGCACACGTGTGGAACACAGACCACTTTTCAGCGAGGCTGGCAATGGCTGGATAATGATGGGGTCAATTTCGCGTGTTCGTTAATTGGGGCTTTGGCGGCGGTAGGAATCGGCGTTTTGTTGGTATGAATTTATCCGCCAATTTCACTCATTACCCGGTTCATCGGGATTAATCCCTGCGCCAGGCCATGTCCCCAAGGCTTATACCAGATGCCATCCAGGATAAGCTGGCGTAACGCTTCCAGAGACGCCCCCGCTCGCAAAGGAGAGAGTAGATCGACCTCACCCTCGCGCAATAAACATAAACGCAAGCGGCCGTCGGCGGTCAGGCGGGCTCGCGTGCAGGCAGCGCAAAAAGGCATTGTAACAGAGGATATAAACCCTACTTCCCCAAGCGCGCCAGGAATTCGAAAGATGCGCGCCTCTCCGTCCAACTCGCCGTCATTGGCGATCTCAAGCGCTCCAACTTCGCTTTCAATGCGCCTTATGACTTGTTCAGTAGTGACGATTTGATTTAATTGCAGGTCAGTCGCTCCAGCGAAGGGCATCATCTCGATGAAGCGAATTTGCCAGGCATGCTCAATGGTCAGGCGAGCCAGGTCGGCCACGTCATTTTCATTGTAACCCTGCACTACCACCGCGTTGAGCTTGACGGGCGCCAGACCTGCAGCCTCGGCGGCCAGAATACCTTGCCAGACATCATCTAACTTTCCCCAACGTGTCAGGCGCTGGAACTTCTCAGGGTCGAGTGTGTCGATGCTGATGTTGACGCGTTGCAAGCCAGCATCAGCCAGCGGCTGCGCCAGACGTCCGAGTAAGACGCCATTGGTCGTCATTGAGAGATGACGGATACCCGGAGTGTGGGCAAGCTCTCGTACCAACTCGACTACGTTAGCGCGCACCGTAGGCTCGCCGCCGGTCAGGCGTAACTTATCAAAACCCAGACTGGCGAACAGCTTCACTAACAGCAACAACTCGTCATCTTGTATCAATTCTGGGTTCGGCCGGAAAGTCATGTCTTCCGGCATGCAGTAGACACACCGTAAGTTGCAGTGATCTGTAAGGCTGATGCGTAAGTAGTGGATGTCGCGTCCGAAGCGGTCAATTGCCATATAATTACCAGTAAATTATTATCATAAAATTGATTAATATTATACCTGATCCTCGAAGGAATGGCAATGAATGTTATTTTCTTAAAACGCGCCTAACAGTTTACGAATGTGCCAGGTGTGATCGCGCTCGTGCCAGGCAGTGCGGCGTAAAACTTTGCGAGGACTCCAAAACTCGCCAGAGACGCCCACTACTTGTGTGGAACCGGCCCAGGTAGGGATTTTCTCCACAAGATAGGCGCGCACGTACTCCAGGCGAGTGAAGGTATCTTTGGGCAGCTCTTCTTTGGGGAAGACCATTCCCAACTGATGGAGATACCACCACTCGGCGTTGCCTACATGCCTTAGAATACCTTCGATGTTCCAACGCTCTTTGGGAAATTTTGCAGAAAGCTGGTCATTGGTTAGATCAGAAACCGCATCAAGCAGGTCGGAACGGCTCCATTCAAGAACTTGTATGCCACGCTCGATATCTTGAGCCGAGAGCGGTTTCCAATCATGGCGATACCAGGAATTGACTTCGTATCCCTGGGTGACCAGCTCAAATTCATCATCGATGAAATAAACATCCCAGGTCTCTTCCAGGACAAGTTCGATATCTGCGCTATCGATCCAGGAGCGACCCTGATTACGGCTGAGAATCCAGGCGCTGTATTCGGAGATCGCTGCGGGTATGGCAGCCAGCGCCATGTCAGCGGTTTCTGCGTAGGCGAAGCATCCGGGATATTCTAAAGCCCAGGCCATCGATCTGCCCTCTACATTATTTTCTAGACCAATGCGATATCGCATGTGTGATTCTCCTGATTCACCTGATTTTACTTTACCTGCACGACGATACCGCCTGTCATGCGGGATAAATCACCAGGGTTGAGCTGGAAAACCGCGTGAGGCGTTCCAGCCGCTGCCCATACCCTCGGATACTGGAGCAGGTCAACGTCAATATAAGTCTGGAGTGGTTCGATATGTCCTAAAGGCGGCACGCCTCCGATGACGAAGCCGGTATGTTGTCGGACGAAATCAGCGTCTGCTTTGCCTAGTGGTTCACCAATCAGCGCTTCGATTTTTTTCTCATCGACCCGGTTGACCCCGCTGGCGATCACCAGAATTGGGCGTTGGCTGGATTTGCTTTTAAAAACCAATGATTTAACGATCTGGCCGACCTCGCAGCCGACGGCCTGAGCAGCTTCAACCGCGGTGCGCGTCGATCCAGGTAATTCCACAACTTGCAGAGACAGCCCAAGAGCATGTAGGGCATCCTGTACTTTTTGTGCGCTGGCGCTAAGTGTGTTTTGCATTTTTACATCCAACCTCGTCGACGGATCCACGAATAAATCAGGAATGGCGTCAACAGCGTAAAACCAATTACAAGGATAAAGGCCGGAAGACCAGTCCAGACGTTCAGCGGGGTAACCGGGGTAAAGAAGTTCATCCCAAAGAAGCTGGCGATGAATGAAATCGGCATGAAGAGCGTGGTAATGATTGTCAGGGTCTTCATGATATCGTTCATGCGGTTGTTTACTACCGATAGATAGGTGTCGAGCACGCCGCTGACCAGATCACGGATGCTCTCGGTGAGGTCCTGCATACGTACGAGATGGTCGTAAATATCCCGGAAATATACACGCGTGCGTTGGTCAACCACCGGGAATTGGTCGCGGGCAAGTTTGTTAAGCACCTCACGCTGCGGGCCGATTGCTCTGCGAAGCTGTAGCACAGTGCGCTTGAGGGTAAAAATTTGTGCGAGCGTTTCAGACTGGGCCCCGCGGAAGACCTGGTCTTCGGCCTGGTCAATGGTTTCATCGAGATGCTCAACGACCGGCATGAACTGATTCACCACCTCATCAATCAGCCGGTAGAGCAGGCGATCGGCGCCATTCTTCAGATAACGATCGTCCTTCTGTACGGCCGTAAAGGCTTGATCAACAGCCTTGATTGCCTGGTCGTGATGCGTGACGAGGTAATGTTTACCAAGGAATACATCCAGTTCCTGCAGTTCGATTTCCCCAGGGACTTCCGGATTGATTTTTACCGCATTCAAGACGATGTAAAGGTAACTCTCCCAATCATCCAGCTTGGGGACATGGGTTTCCTGGAGAGCGTCATCAATCGCTAAAGGATGGAAACCGAAGATCTGACGCAGGATTGGCTCGTCGGTTTCGGGCAGGGTGTCCTCGAAATCGACCCACAACAATCCAATCCCGCGATTGACGATTTCGGGAATTTCATCGAGCGATAAGTCCGTGCGAAGTTGTCCAGTTGGTGAAGAATATAGAGAACGTATCATGGATTGACCTCGTCTGGTTTTACTTGGCGAACAGAGTATAAATTATTGTGGTTGGTTCGTCAATCAAGGAAGGATCTTCAAGCGGGGGTTACCCAAGATTTGAATTATACTGGATGCATGGAGACGCATATCATTTCAAACAACAGCCTCATTGTATATAAGACCCAGCCGGGGCGCGTCCGGCAGAGTGGGGAGCGAATTGAGATCGAGCTGCGTTCAGGCGAGCTGGTTAAGGTGCGCCTGAAGGATGTGATCTTACTTCACCCTGGACCGCTGCACAGCCTGGATGCGTTGGGAGCGCCTGGAGGAGATGTGGCGACGGCTTGGGAAATCTTGAGCATGGATGACCAACCCCACAAACTGGCTGAACTGGCAGAGCTGGTTTATGGGGAGTTTACACCGTCGACAGCCTGGGCGGCATGGCGATTGTTAGAAGATGGCCTATATTTTTATGGCACGCCCGACTCGCTGCAGGCTCATTCGGTTGAGGAAGTAGCGGTGGAACAAAGCACCCGCCAGGCGCGCGCCAGGCAAGCCGAAGCCTGGGAGGATTTCTTGGCGCGCGCTCGGGCTGGCCGCTTCTCCCGCGAGAAAGATCATCGTTATCTTCAAGAGGTTGAGGACCTGGCAAGCGGAAAACGAACAGACAGCCGGGTGATGCGCGAACTGGGCCATGCCGAGAGGGCAGAAACAGCTCATGATTGGCTGCTCGGTCATCATTTGTGGGATGTGAGCGTCGATCCCTACCCAACTCGCTTTAGATTGCCGACTGCGCCGGTCGACCTGCCCGTTCCAGATCTCCCTGATGAAGCGCGCCGCGATCTGACTGATCTGCCGGCTTATGCAATCGACGATCAAGGCAACCAGGACCCGGATGACGCCGTTAGCCTGGAAGGTGAGAAATTGTGGGTGCATGTGGCCGATGTGGCTGCCTTGATAACCCCAGGCAGCCCAGTCGATAACGAAGGGCGTGCGCGTGGCGCAAACCTGTATTTACCTGAGGGGACGGTGGGAATGTTGCCCGAAGCCGCGGTCCAGCGCCTGGGCCTTGGGCTGAACGAAATATCTCCAGCTCTGTCGTTCGGTTTGAAGGTGGATCAGGACGGCAGGCTGCAAGAAATCGAAATCACGCCCAGTTGGGTGCGCGTGCATCGCCTGAGTTATGATGAGGCGGAGAACTTGCTGGAGCAAGAACCCTTAAAAAGCTTGCAGCGCCTGGCGCAAGATGTTTACCGGCGCCGCCTGGTGAATCACGCTATCGAGATCAACCTGCCTGAGACGATCGTTCGCGTGATTGATGGCCGGGTTTCTATCCGGCCGGTAATCAACCTGCATAGCAGGGCGATGGTTAAAGAGGCCATGTTGCTGGCCGGCGAGGCTGCCGCGCGCTTTGCCGTCGAGCATGATTTAGCTTTTCCCTTTATAACCCAAGAGGCGCCTGATCCGTCTGTGCAACAATTAGCCATGTCTCCACCAGGCGGGAATGACATGGCCGTCGCGTTCATGCTGCGCAAGGGGCAAAAACGCAGTTTGGCGAGCGTTAAGCCCGGGCAACATGCTGGATTAGGGTTGCCAATCTATGCGCGCGTCACCAGTCCGCTGCGGCGCTACACTGACCTGATCGCCCACCAACAATTACGCACTTATCTACGCGGCGCTACGGTGTTAGACGAAACTGCACTCCTGGAGCGTCTGGGGGAGGCTGAAGCAGTCTCGGGTGCGGTAAGCCAGGCCGAAGGGCTGGCGCGCCGCCATTGGACGCTGGTATTCCTCACCCAGCATACAGACTGGCGCGGCGAGGGGGTGCTGGTGGAGAAACGCGCTGGGCGCGGCAAGCTCATCATCCCTGAATTAGCGTTGGAAACGCAGGTGCACCTGCGCCAAGATCTCCCGCTGAACAGCCGCTTGGCGCTGGCATATAAAGGTGTGAACCTGGCAAATTTAGAGGCGTATTTTTCGTTGGTCTGAAATGGTTCCGCTCAGGCTTCGTTCAATGTTACAACGTGCTTTTCCATACTCCTCAATGGAAACCAGATAACCATCGCGCTGGCGATACCACCCAGCAGTAGCCCCACGAATTGCCCTACTACAGGCGGCAAACCGAGTAGACTGGCCAGGAGAACTGGCGCCACGAAGAGGACGAAGCAGACGACGGCAAAAAGCAGCCCGACAATCGTCCCCAAGCAGCCAACAGACCGGTTCATTTGTGCCGGGGTCTCCCAATCAAATGTCGCCCCCCTCGTGCCGAACGACAAATAGATGCCGGTCAGACCCGCGAGGATAAACCAGACAGCAAGCAAGTTCACCAGTGCTGAGATGATTGTGGCGCCTTTCAGAATTTCTAAAACCACGATGTAAATTGAGCACAGCAGCGCGGAGGGGATATAACCGACCAGGAACTTGGCCGCGAGAAGCTGGCGTGGAGGAATTGGGGCGGCTTTTAAAAGCCAATAACTTTTACCTTCATGCGAGAAGCCTGCTCCTGCCAGATTGGCTACTAACATCCAGCCTAAAAAGAGCGCCAGGGCGATATCCCCATAGGCCACAAACGTATTGGCGGTATTCATAAACCAGGCTGGGGCCTCGCCTTTCCCAGCGATATCTTGCCCGCCAGAGCGCAGTAAGCTGATGGCGTAAACCACGCCCAGGATCAGGGGCGTGAGTAATTGAGAAAGATTACGCAGGTCGCGGCGATAGACCAGCAGATCTTTAACAAGGATCGCGCGCACCGGCGCTGGCGCCAAATTTCCAACCGGATTGCGCGCCGTGACCTGCCTGGTTTTAATCGCCGGCGTTGAGTGCGAGGCCTTGGATTTGCGACGGTTATTTTGCAAGCTAGACCAACCGGTGTAATAAAGTCGCTCGCTGGTCGCTAGGGCAAGATACATGAGAACAGCCGCCAGGGCGAGTGAAGCCGCCAGCAGGCCTATAGCAGGCAACCACTCCGTCTTCCCTAAATCTACCAACCCCTGTCCGGACCAGGCAAAGGGCGACCAGGGATGGTTGAAGCGCCCTGTCATATTCAACAGGTTTGTCACATCTTGATCGTTAGCGTCGAAATTCATAAAGCGCGCGGATTGCGAAATGGTGAAGAAAAATATACCGACGATGAACCCGAGCACTTCTGCGACACGTCGGGGTGGGAAGAAACGCGCCACAATCATCACGAACAGGCCGGCTAATGAAGCGGCCGCCAGGGAGATGGCGATTAAGACGATCAAAACCATTGGATAGTACAGGAAGTGATAGCCACCCGATATTCCCAATCCAAAAAGAACCGGCAGAGCAAACAAGCACAGGATACCGAAATTAGGAAGCACAGCCTGTACTAATTTGGCGAGAAATACTGCCCGGATAGGAATCGGCGCGCTCATCAGGAAATCCATATCCCCCGCCAGAAAGAGCGCCTGGAGCAGCACACCGAAACTGGTCACCAGGATGCTCAGACCAGAAATGGTTACGATCATGATAGGGATGTTTTCTAGAAAAGGACCCGTATTCCCAATGTAGCGTCCGAGTGCGGGGGAACGCAAGAAAACCAGCAGCTCGATGCTGATGAATAGAAAAAAGCCAAGCAGCGTCAAGATGCCGATGCTGGCGGCCAGGTACCCGATCTTCCTCCGTGGGGCAGCGCGACGAAAACCGTTTACCAGGATCGCCAGGCGCAGTCGCAACAACTTCCATACACTTGACCACAGTCTCGGCTTTGGAATTGCAGCCGCCCCAGCGTTCATTTCAGAACCTCGGCGATCTCGGCGTCTTCAACACCGCCTGTCAGGGTTAAGAAAATATCTTCCAGGCTGGTTTCGCCCTGGCCGAGTTGCTGGAGTTGTTCCATGGTCCCGATTGCAATCAGCTTACTCTGGTTGATGATGCCGATCCGATCGCACATATTCTGGGCGATTTCGAGGATGTGTGTGGAAAGCATGATCGCCGCGCCACGCTCTGCCATCTGGCGTAGAATATCCTTGATCAAGCGAGCTGATTTGGGATCCAGCCCAACAGTTGGCTCGTCCAAGATCAAGACTTTAGGGTCGTGAACCAGCGCAGCCGCCAGGGAAGTTTTTTGGCGCATGCCGTGACTATATGAATCGGTCGTATCATCTGCGGCATCTACCAATCCGAATACGCGCAATAATTCTTCTGAACGACGCTGCGCTTGGGCGCGATCCAGGTTATACAAGTCGCCGACAAAGCGGAGTAATTCACGGCCGGTTAACTTCGCATACAGGTTTGGTTCGTCAGGGACATAGCCGCAGGATGCTTTGGCTTGCAACGGCTGCTGGACTACGTCGTAACCCGCCACTTTTACATTGCCAGCGCTGGGATGAAGCAGGCCAACAATCATTTTAATCGTGGTGGTCTTTCCGGCGCCATTTGGGCCAAGGAAGCCAAATATTTCGCCGCCATAGACTTGAAAGCTCACATCGTCCACGGCTAGTTTATCTCCGTAGCTTTTGGCGAGGTGGGAGGTTTCAATTAAGGGTGTCAGTTCGGACATACATTACTCCAGGCTAATCTGAATTCAGAAATTGAGCATGCAGGGCTTCAAAGTCTTGCACAGCTTGCTATCCGTTGAGCAAAAGAGATTAGAAGGTGTAAACGCCGGGTTGATATAAGGTCAAATGCTGTTGAATCCAGTGGATCGTTTTCACCAGACCGGTTTCGAGTTCGAATTGTGGTTCCCAGTTTAATTGTTTTCGGGCAAGGCGATTGTCGGATAGCAGCCGCTGAACTTCGCTTTTTTCTGGCCGTAGGCGTTCAGCCTCTACCTGGACCTGAACAGGGCGGTTAACCAGATGGATAATAAGCTGAACGAGGTCTGCAATGCGCACTTCGCGCCCGCTGCCCAGGTTAAAGGTCCGGCCCTCGATGCTGGGAGTTTGCCCAGCCAGCAAGAAACCACGCACGGTGTCTTCGACGAATGTGAAATCACGGCGAGTTTCCAGGTTGCCCAATTGAATTCTATCCAGGGTAAGCGCTTGTGTGATGATGGTCGGAATCACTGCCCGGGCTGATTGGCGCGGACCATAGGTGTTAAAGGGTCGTAGAGTCACAACGGGCAGGTCGTAGGTACAGTAAAAACTCTCGGCTAATTTATCCGCGCCAATCTTACTTGCAGAATAGGGCGATTGGCCTTGGAGGGGATGATTTTCATCGATTGGAACGCGCAGGGCTGAGCCATATACCTCGCTGGTTGATGTGTGGACAATTCGTTGCACAGGATACTGCCTTGCGGCCAGCAGCACGTTTAGTGTGCCGATTATGTTTGTCTCGACTACTTCATTGGGGTGAAGGTATGAATAAGGGATCGATATCAGCGCTCCCAGGTGGAAAACGACCGAAATTCCCTGCATAGCCGATTGAATTGCCGGCAGGTCACGCAAGTCGCCGGGGGTGATCTCAACCTGTTTAAGAAGCTCAGGCGGGAGTTGGGCCAGCAGGCCGGGGTCGCCGCGCGAATTGTAACGTACAAAGGCGCGCACGTGTGCTTTCTGCTCTACTAGTGTTTCAACCAGGTGGCTGGCAATAAATCCGCCCGCCCCGGTTACGAGGATTTGGCGATCTTCCCAATAGGCGGTCATTGTTTCTTTTCATTATACATTAGACTTAGTCATTTCAACTGCGATCGCTCCACCAGATATAACGGACATCACCCAGGTAGAAAAAGCAATCTGGTAAAATTTAGCTATGACATTCATTCCCTCGCAAATTCACTTTGATCCGATCGCAGACCCAGCCGCTCAGATCCAGGCGTACCAGGCGCGTTTTACAATGCTCAGCGAACGTTTGATTCGCATGGAATACAGCCCGTCTGGCCAATTTGAAGATCGACCCAGCCAGGCCTTTTGGTTCCGGCGCCAGCCGGCGCCCGATTTCAAAGTCCACCAGACGCCAGAAAGAGTTGCGATCGACACGGATTATCTACATCTTGAGTACCAGGCCCGCCCACAGGGTTTCACCGCGGATAGTCTATCCGTGTTGGTCAAGGCTACTGGCTGTACCTGGCATTATGGGGATCCCCCTTGGCGTGGGGGAAACCTGCTTGGCGCCGCGCGTACCCTGGATGAGGCGGTTGGGAAGGTCCGCCTGGAGCCTGGGTTGGTCGGAAGGTCGGGCTGGGCGCTTGTGGATGATTCGCGATCTTTGGTTTTTAACCAGGATGGCTGGCTGGAAGTACGGCGCCGCCCGGACAATATCGATTTGTATTTCTTCGGCTATGCCCACGATTACCCGGCAGCTCTGTATGAATTCAGCCAGGTTGCCGGGGAAGCGCCGTTGATTCCGCGATGGATTCTGGGTAACTGGTGGAGTCGCTACTGGCCATATTCGCAAGATGAGTTGCTGATCCTGATGCAGGAATTTAAGGAGCATAAAATCCCCCTGGCGGTATGTATTGTCGATATGGACTGGCATATCACCGACACAGGAAACCACTCTAGCGGCTGGACCGGCTATACCTGGAACCGGGCGCTGTTCCCAGACCCTGAGGGGTTTCTTGCCCAACTGCACGAACTAGGTTTGAAGACCGCTCTGAACCTGCATCCAGCAGACGGCATCCATCCCCATGAAGCGCATTACCGCGAGTTGGCCGAGTTTTTAGGGCTTGATCCGGGCGATTTGGAACCGATTCCATTCGATAGCGCTGACCCGAAATTCATACAGGGTTATTTTGAAATCCTACACCATCCTTTTGAAGCCCAAGGAATCGATTTTTGGTGGCTGGACTGGCAGCAAGGCGCTCAGTCACGCCTGGTGGGGCTGGACCCGTTATGGTGGCTCAACCATCTGCATTTCTATGACTTAGGCCGAGATGGCGTCCGGCGACCCTTCATCTTTTCTCGCTGGGGTGGGCTGGGCAACCATCGCTATCCGATCGGTTTTTCGGGCGATACGGTGATTGGTTGGGAAGCGCTGGCGAATTTGCCCTCTTTCACCGCCACGGCTGCCAATGTGGGTTATGGCTGGTGGAGCCACGATATTGGCGGTCATATGGGAGGGGTAGAAGATGATGAGCTCTATGCACGTTGGGTACAATATGGCGTCTTTAGCCCGATCCTGCGTTTACACAGCACCAATAATCCATATCACGAACGCCGGCCCTGGCGCCGCGGCCTGGCGGCCGGACACGCCGCGGCCTCGGCCATGCGCCTGCGGCACGCCTTGATCCCATATCTCTACTCGATGGCCTGGAGACATCACACTACCAGCTTGCCGCTGATTACGCCCATGTATTATTCTCATCCCGAATACGAACAGGCTTATCAGTCTGTGCAACAATATTGGTTCGGCAGCGAGCTGGTCGCGGCGCCTTTCACGTCGCCTGCGCACGTCGAAACGCGCCTGGCGCATCAAAATGTCTGGCTGCCCGAAGGCGAATGGTTTGATTTCTTCTCGGGTGAGCGTCTTCTGGGTGGGGAATGGCGCATGGTTTTTGGAACGCTCGAAGATATTCCGGTTTTCGCGCCAGCGGGGGCAATTGTACCTCTGGCAGTCGAGGCGGACTGGGGAGGCCTGGAAAATCCCATGGAATTGCATCTCGTGGTGTTCCCAGGCGCGGATAATCGTTTCGAGTTGGTCGAGGATGATGGTCAGACCATGGGATACAGGCGCGGCGCGTATGCTTTGACAGCGATCAGCCAAAAGTGGGGTGAAAACGAAATGTCTATCCACATCGCGTCAGCGCGCGGCGATCTGAGTATGCTGCCGGAACAACGCCGTGTCCAGATTTTGCTGCGCGGGTTTTCTCCCGATATCCAGATAACTGGGCGACTGAATGGTCAATCAATGAGACTTCCTTTCGAGTACGATTCGAATACCGAAACGCTGACTCTTGAACTCTTGACAATGAAGCCTACGGATGAGTTTCTGCTGGTCGTCCGGGCGCCGGGCGGCGTTATGTCCCGTCGTGATCGTACGGGCGAGAAGCTACGAAAGTTTCTATCAGCTTTTCGATTGGAAAGCATGACCAAACAGGAAATCGATGCGAGCTGGCCGAAAATTCTCGCCGGGCAAAGGTCATTCGAATCTTTTTTTGCCTTGAGCGATACACAGCGGAGTGTTCTAGCGCAGTTGGCAAAACAATCTTTGGGATAGGAAATTTCTATGGCGCTCATCCAGTGCAATTTTTTCTCGCATGTTTTGGATTTATCCACGTCGATGACGGTGATTTTGCCTCAGCCGGCGAAACATAGCCGTTCGCGTAAAATCATTCGAAAACATCCTACTCTTTACCTGCTGCACGGATTGTCGGATGACCACACAATCTGGCAACGCCGCACATCGATCGAGCGCTATGTGGAAGGTTTGGAACTGGCGGTAGTGATGCCAGACGTCCAACGTAGCTTTTATACCGATATGGCGAATGGATATCGCTATTGGACTTTTATCAGCCAGGAACTCCCAGAGATAGCACGCGCTTTGTTTCCCCTCTCGCCAGAGCGCAAAGACAATTTTGTGGCTGGCCTGTCTATGGGTGGGTATGGCGCTTTCAAGCTGGGTTTGTCATTCCCCGAGCGCTTTTCTTATGCGGCCAGCCTGTCTGGGGCTTTGGATATTGTGAGCGACGCGCAGGAGGCTGATCCAGAGTGGCAAGCAGAGCTTAAAACCATCTTTGGCCGGTTAAGTCAGATCGCTGGCTCACCGAACGATCTTTTTTACCTGGCCAGGAAACTCGCCAAATCCGAAAGCCCAAAACCGCGCCTGTACCAATGGTGTGGTTGGGATGATATTCTCTATCATGAAAACGAGAGTTTTCGGGAGCATGCTGAAAAACTGGGCTTGGATTTGACCTACGAAGAAGGGCCGGGCGAGCATGAATGGGGCGCGTGGGATGGGCAGATACAGCGCGTCCTGGAATGGCTGCCGCTACGCAAGGCTAGTTAAGCGCCGCTTGGCGCTCTGGCTGGAAGAATAGGAGGAGGCATGAACGGGAAAAGGGTGAAAATTACGATTTGGTTAACACTAATCTTGCTGTTGGCTGGGTTGGTTGCTTGTAATTATCCGACCAATGCCACAAAGGCGCCTCCCCAGGCACAATATACACAGGCTGCCCAGACAGTGGATGCACAACTTACGGCGATGAGCTCGCCTGCAACGCAGGTAGGAAATGTCAGCACACCGCCCGTCAGCCCAACCCCCACGCACACCTCTGCTCCAACCGCGACGGCGACTTTGGCTTCTACCCCTACGGAGAATCTGAAGTTGCTATTTTCCGATGATTTTTCAAGCGAGTCCGGCTGGTATACAAGTGAAAATGATGATTTTGGATTTCGTTTTGTTGATGAACAATACATGATCTATGTCAATATCCCCAACGCGAATATCTGGAGCATCCGCGATAAAAATTACACCGATGTGGTGTTAGAGGTTGAAGCAGCCCGGAGCGCCGGTCCGGAAGAAGGCTATTATGGCCTGGTCTGCCGCCAGGTGGATGCGAAGAATTTTTATGGGTTGGTGATCCGCAGCAATGGTTCTTACGGGATTGGTAAGATGGATGATGGCGAGTTCACTTTTTTGCAAGAGGGGCAGGACGCCAACCAGGTGATCAATCCCGGTGCGATGGTATTCAACAAACTTCGCGCAGATTGTGTTGGCGATTCGCTGCGTCTGATCGTGAACGGCAAGAAATTAGTTGAGGTCCAAGATGATCGTTTTTCGGAAGGCGTGACCGGTTTAATGGCCGGGACGCATATACAAACCGGGTTAGAGATTCTGTTCGATAATTTTGCGACTTACCAACCCTAGCGAGGTTTGTTTAGCTTGAATCGCCAAATTGGATTAAAATTGATAAGGGGGCTCTTTAGACTTTCATATTGGGTTAAGGAGGATGGGTCGATGAAAATTCGGGTTCTCGTGCTATTTAGTTTGCTCGCCATGCTGACGCTGCCTTTGAGCGCATGTGCGGGGTTAAATTTACCGACCATCTCGATGCCGGCAATTGACCGCCAGGCGCGTGATTTTGGAGATTTCAGCGGCGTGACAGTTAATTTTAATGGCGGCTTGACCTTTGAGAAAATTAGCCGTAACGCCGCCACTGGTGGGGGAAATGTATGGCCTTTGTTCAACGTGGATTTGCAAAATGACCGCTTGGTGATTCATCTAATCGATGGCCGGTCTGTGGTAAATATCGGCGACCTACGCATGGCGTTAAATTATCCGGCGGCAACCATTGCAGTAAAGTTTACCGGCGGCCAAAGCCCGGCGATTCAGGATCAAAAAACCTTATATGTGGGTCCGAACCTGGTGAACTGCGTGGGTGTGGCCCCACAGAAATGTATGCAGGTAAAAGAAAACCCAGAAGACTCCTGGAAGTTGTTCTACGATCAAATCGATGGCTTTCAATATGTTGAAGGCTACTTATATGAGCTTAAAGTAATCGAAGAAGCAGTTGCGAACCCGCCTGCTGACAAATCCTCTCTCAAACTTAGCCTGGTAGAAATTGTCAACCAGACTCCGGTGGTCGTGGATCTGATCGGCCCAACCTGGATGCTTGAAACATTGGACGGAAAATCTCCCGCAGCGAAAAGCGAAATCACAGCAATTTTTGCCGACGATGGCAGCCTGTACGGCTCGGCCGGGTGCAACAGCTACTCAACCAAATATCAGATTGGCGGAAATTCGATCACCATCCAACCCGCGGCGACAACGATGATGGCTTGCTCGGACTCGGCCGTCATGGATCAAGAGACATTGTACCTGACTACCCTGGAGAAGGCGAAAACCTTCGAGATCATCGGCTACCGGCTGAGCTTGAAAGATGCCGAAGGCAAGGAAATTATCACCTATATGGTTGAGCAGCCTTAGACGGCGATGGGTCCTGGAGGAGACTTAAGGCAGCCAAGCCTGCGATCAAATTATGGGTGAGCGATTACGACCAGTGTCGGAGCGCGCTGTAGAACGCTGCGCAGCGCGCGCTCCAGATTTTCGGGATCGAGCGCCCCAAAGCTTTCGTCCAGGATAATCAAATCGGCGCCTTGAAGCAATGTGCGCGCGATGAAAAGGCGACTGCGTTCGCCATGGGAGAGCTGCCAGCCATTTTCGCCCACCATCTGCTGTAAACCGGATGGCATTCGATCGATCAATTCGCCCAAGCCAAGCTCTCGGCAGATCGTCTCAGCCTCCTCTAAATCTTGTGGGGTGGGCGGCCAGCCGCGTCCCATCAATAAATTGAATGCAAAGGTTTCTGCAAAGACATGGTTTTCTTGAAACTGAGGGGCCATCACGACACGCCGGCGCCATTCTTCTCCGCCTAAGATCTGGCGGTCGAAGCCCCATAAGAGCAGCGAACCCGATTCGGGCAACCGAAAGCCGGTCAGCAAAGCCGCCAGGGTTGATTTGCCGCCGCCAGAGGGTCCTTCGAGTAAAATGCGTTCCCCCTGATTAATTTGCAGATCCAGATATTTCAGCACAGGCGGGCCTTGTTCGCGATATCGAAAAACCAGGTCGCGCGCTGAAATAAGCGGTTGTGCCTCATCTTGCGGAGCTATGGCCTGCCGGTTTGCTGCCTCCCCAAATTGTTCGGTTTCAGGAGAAAAAACGAAGTC
The DNA here is from genome assembly GCA_041912175.1 of Anaerolineales bacterium. Lineage (GTDB taxonomy): Bacteria > Chloroflexota > Anaerolineae > Anaerolineales > UBA4823 > CAZAGA01. Next base: position 18,851 of record JAYRNN010000324.1, read on the forward strand.
CAAGGCCTGGCTGTCGCGCGGACGGGCGGCAGCTTTGAAAAGCGGGCCAACCTGGCGCCAGGCAATCCAGAGACCGACGATGCTTTGCGCGCCGCTGGCGAGCTGGGCCAGGGCGCGTGAGGCCAGTATGACGCCGCCCAAACTAACGGCAAGCTTTGAGACGTCGGCGGTGGAAACAACGAAAAGATAACCAATCATGCTGAGACCCACAACCAACCAGCCGCGGGATATGAACGCGCTCAAGTTTACTCCCTGTTGGTCCAACTCGTTGGAGGATTTCAAATAACGATCTAAGATGGCGTCTTCCTCATCGTGCCAATGTTGCCGATCTTCTTGAGCGAGGCGCGTGCGGTGCCCAACCATTCGTTCTACCAGGTCATTGGTCATATCCTGGTAGATCTCAGTCCAATTCCTGGTCTTGCGAGCGTATTGCCAAAGCACGACTAACGCCATCGCTGCCCACACAACCAAGATTAAAGCGCTAATTGGGCCGCCGGCGCCCATCGCTAGCACGATAGCGGCGGTAACCAATTGGGCTACAGCCAGGACGGCGTTCAGACCGCCGTTTAAGGCCAGCATTTCCACTGCCTCGGACTCCATGACTCGCCCCAGGAACTGGCCCATGCCTTGATGGCGAATTTCTTCGGGTTCGAGTTTCAGTGTGCCGTAGATCAGGCGTTGTTTAAAGATCATCCCCGCGCCGATCGAGAGCGAACTTTGGGCGTCATTGAGCATAAGTTGAAGCGGAATGCCTGCAAAAAGGAGGATCGCCCAGGCTGCAATCCAACCCAAGTCGAAATGTCCCTGGAAGACCCCGCGTCCGATGACCCACCAGGAAACGATGAATAAGACTTGCTGGAAAAAGAACAGGCTAAAAAGTCCCATCAGCGGCCGGATTAACCGGGCATGCCGAAACTGCCTCCATAAGTCCGAGCCGGGAGACAGCCGCAAAAGCCAGCCTCCTTGAAATCGGGTGGATCCAAGCTGTTCAGTCAAGATCGCTTGGCGGGCGAAAGGTTGGCGGTTTGCTGGCACCTGGGCTTCCTGCAGGAGTTGATCGACGTCAGCGGAAATGGGGAGCTCGAACGGCAGGCTTAACGCGCTGCGAATGGTTTGCAGCGTGACACGCTGTACTTTCAGGTCTGGTCCAAGGCAATACGCGTATTTGCGTTTGCTTTTTACCAGGCCGATCAGACGTGGGCGTCCATTCGCCAGGTCGCCGGGCAGGCGCAGAATGGCTGGCCCTGCTTGTTTGATGAACGTTTCAGTTTCGGAATAAAGCAGTTGGACTGGATCGACTTCTAATTCTAACGACCCGGCGGCGACATCAATCCATCGGCCGACGGACTCTTCACCCAGATTGGCAAGATGATCCGGCGGAACCGGCATCAAAGTGTGACCCGGGAGCAAGTTCCCCTTACGGGCCAGGTTTTCAATCAATTCTCCCAATCGGGAGATTGGCCAGGCGAGATCGTCTAGATTGATTTTCGTCATAGAGAGGATAAATGAATAAGGCGCCAGTCCTCTCAGACAAGCACCTTAGTTCTTATCAATCATCTCTAATGGCCTGAATCTAAGCGTATAAAACGCACTTCCAGGTCCGGTTGAGTTTCTGAGCAGCAGTATTGGCTGCCTGGCCTATTTTCTGGCTAGCATCAACGAGAAATGCATCTGTATTATTAAAAAGCTGTTCAGCCTGGTCTTGCGCGTTCTGGAAAGCGCCGCCGGCTTTCAAATTCGTTTCGACCTTCATTTTTGCTCCCTCGAAAATACAACATTTCATAGGATGTATAAGACAAAAGAGGAATTACATATTCAAGTCATATTATCATGATGTTAAATGAGCGGCAAGGGTAATTTGTCAGCCATGCCAGTCTCTCGTGGACTAAGACATTTGACCGATTTCGAAAGCTTCTGCCAAACAGGGTAGTTCCAATTCCCGGCTTTATTTTATAATTACACCATCCGTTTTATTGAAGCAAATATTTGATGCGGATTTCGTTGAATTGAGGTAAGCAATGCTCGACCGACTATTACAGTATGTGACAATCGTTTCCTGGGTCATCCTGGGCCTGTATGTCATTTTGTATTTCATTCGAAATTGGCAGATGTATGGGTATAAGGAAGCCCTGAACAAGCTGCTTTCCTATCGATTACTGGCAATCGTGGTTGTTTTGATTGCTCTTTCACTGGTGAATATTAGCCTTGTATTTGTTGAGCCGCAGGAGGCAGGAGTGGTTGTCTCGCTCGTACAGCCGGATGGCTATCGCCCACAGCCGTTGCGATCGGGACTGCATTGGATTGTGCCTTTAATGGAGCGGGTGGTTCGATATCCTGTTTACTGGCAGACGTATACAATGTCGGGCGAGGCCTTTGAGGGCAACAACGCCGGCAATGACTCGATTGGATCGCGCACCTCGGATGGTCAGGAAGTATTCCTGGATACTTCAGTCATTTTCCGCATCGACCCAAATGAAGTGATCCGCGTCCATTTGGACTGGCAGCAGCGTTACCTGGATGAGTTTGTGCGGCCGATTTTACGCGGGATTGTACGGACAGAAGTTTCTCAATTCACAGCCGACGAGGTAAATAGTTCCAAGCGTAAAGTTTTGGAATCGAACCTGGACGAGCTGATCCGGGAGGAATTTCGCTCCAAAGGATTTATCTTGGACCGTTTCCTGCTGCGGAAAATCGCATTTTCGCCGCAATATGCTTCGGCTGTCGAAGCCAAGCAGGTAGCCGAGCAGGCGCGCATCCAAAAAGAGTATGAGGCCTCGCAAATCCGAACCATTGCTGAAGCAAACCGTGATAGGGTCAAATTGGAAGCAGAAGGTAAAGCACAGGCGATCCTGTTAACAGCCAAGTCTGAGCAGGAAGCTTTGAAATTAATAGCTGAGGCGCTTCAAAAGGATCCAAATCTGTTGGTTTACCGCTATATCGATAAACTATCACCAGGCATCCAGGTGATGCTAATCCCCAGCAATAATCCACTCCTGCTACCGGCTCCGAACCTGTTTGGCACGCCGGCGGCCAGCGCACTGGTCACACCAACGCTATCTACCACCCCCGAACCTCCGACCCCCACCCTGAATCCAACCTCGACGCCGTCGCAGTAAATTAGGATTGCGTCAAGCCGAAAAGATTGGGACACAAATTTGCTGGATAGCCTGAAACGCTTTCCAGCAAATTTGTGTTATTACGCTTCTTTTTTGTGGGATAATTTCATCCGGTTAAGGACAGAAAACGTTTTGTCCATCCTAAAATCGTGGAGCGGTTTATGCAATATCAAAAAATATGTGTGCTGGGTTTGGGTTATATTGGATTGCCTACGGCCAGCACCTTCGCAACGAACGGGCTGCGAGTGGTCGGGGTGGATGTTAACCCGCAGGTGGTCAGCACGCTGCGTAACGGCGGGCTGCACATTCATGAGCCTGGCTTGCGTACGCTTGTACAGGCCGCGCTGGTCTCGAGCAACTTGACCATCGCCGGGCAACCCGAGCCTGCCGATGCCTTTATTATTAGTGTTCCCACACCCTTTTATGATGATAAAAAAGCAGACATGAGCTTCGTTATCTCGGCGGCCGAAGCGATCCTTCCGGTTTTAGCGCCAGGTAACCTGGTAATGCTCGAGTCGACTTCGCCGCCGCGCACGACGGTTGACGTACTGGCGCCTATTCTCGAACGAGGCGGCATGAGGGCGGGGGTTGACTTTTACCTGGCATATTCCCCCGAACGCGTCCTTCCGGGCCAAATCCTACGCGAGCTGATTGAGAATGCGCGCGTGATCGGTGGATTTAACCGCCCTTCGGCGGAGGCCGGACGGGATCTTTATGCTATCTTCGCGCGCGGTGAGATCATCTTGACGGATGCCACCACCGCCGAAATGGTCAAATTGATGGAAAACACCTACCGGGATGTAAATATTGCGATCGCCAACGAGTTCTCTCGCCTGGCAGAGCGTTTTGGCGTTGATGTTTGGGAGGCGATCGGCTTAGCGAATCTCCACCCACGGGTGAAAATCCTTAAGCCCGGTCCTGGGGTGGGGGGGCACTGCATCGGTGTGGATCCCTGGTTTCTGGTTGAGGCCGCTCCTGACTTGGCGCAGTTGATTTCAGCCGCGCGCCAGGTCAATGACGACCAGCCAGATTTTGTGATCGGCCTGATCCGGAGCGCGTTGCGAGTTGAGAATACGGCCAATGGGCTGTCGGGCAAACAGATTACCTTGTTGGGGCTTTCTTATAAGGCGGATGTGGACGATTTGCGCGAGAGCCCAGCGATCGAAATTGCCCGTAGGCTGGTAGAGACAGGGGCGCACGTGTGCGCCTATGAGCCATATAAACCTGACGCTCAAATCCCTGGGGTAACAGTAGTCTCCAGTTTGGAGGCTGCAATGCAAGCAGCCGATTTGTTGGCGCTGCTTGTTCCGCATTCCCCACTCCTTGCATTATCTCCCCATAAGGCAGCCAGCCTGACCCCGACCCGGGTGGTGGTGGACGCTGTGAACGGCTTTCCCCAGGCGGCGTGGGAAGCCGCCGGTTTTGAGGTTTTCCGGTTGGGTGTAGGAAATCGAGGACGCGCATAGCAATCCTCCTAAGATCAGGAGCATCTCATGGGTTTTGACGCGACGGTCAAGCGGATATTATTTTTACCTGACCAACGCTGCTGCTCTTCCGGTCGGAAGAAACAGTTATGCAATGGCCTTCAACGCGTGGAATACCGGTGCGACCGATGATCACCCTGGATCAATTGTGGCGCCTGGCGAAAGCCCGGTATGGTAACCGCCTGACCGTCGAATCTCGCCGTCCAGTTCCGGATGAAACGGCGAAAATTGGATTGACAGGTCCTTTCTGGGATCCAAAATCCGATCAATGGTTGAAGGAATAACTTGAAGAAGATACGTGTACTATCGATTTTTGGCACGCGTCCAGAGGCGGTCAAGATGGCGCCCGTGGTGCGCGCTCTGGCCAATACACCTGAGATTGATTCCTGTGTATGCGTCACCGCCCAACATCGCGAGATGTTAGACCAGGTCCTGAAACTATTTGAGATCTCCCCCGACATCGATCTCGATCTAATGCGCCCCAACCAGTCGTTAGCCGAGCTGACTGCAGCGGTTTTTACCCACCTTGATCCGGTGCTCGGACAGGTGAAACCAGATTGGGCGCTGGTGCAAGGCGATACGACAACGGTGATGGCAGCCTCTTTGGCGTCTTACTACCGGCGCGTGCGGGTAGGGCATGTGGAAGCCGGACTACGCACCTTTGACAAGTGGCAACCCTTCCCAGAGGAAATTAACCGGCGGGTGGCAAGCGTGACGGCTGATTTACACTTTGCACCGACTGAATGGTCGCGCCAGAACTTGCTGCGTGAAGGCGTACCAGCCAAGGCAGTGGTCGTGACCGGCAATCCAGTGATTGATGCCCTGCAGTCAGCGGCGAATCTGCCTACCCTACCAGAAATCGAAGCGCTCCTGAAACGCCTGGGTGCGCCTGTCGATGAACCATCTGTGGTGAGCAGGGCGGGAAGCAGACTGGTGCTGGTAACTGCTCATCGTCGGGAGAACTTTGGCCAACCGATCGAAAATATTTGCGCGGCATTGGCCTCTTTGGCAGATACCTACCACGGTCAGGTACAGTTTGTCTATCCGGTGCACCTCAACCCGAATATCCAGGAACCTGTGTATCGCCTTTTGGGTTCGCTCCCCAATATAACGCTGCTGCCTCCCTTGGACTACCTGCCCATGGTGCAGATCATGAAGCGCTCTACCCTGGTCTTAACCGACTCGGGTGGGCTGCAAGAAGAAGCGCCTAGCCTTGGCGCGCCAGCGCTGGTTCTGCGCGAGGTGACCGAACGCCCTGAAGGCGTACAGGCGGGTACGGTGCGCCTGGTGGGCACAGATACCCAGCGTATTATCGCTGAGACCCGCCGCCTGTTGGATGATTCCCAGGCCCACGCTGCCATGGCGAAGGCGGTCAACCCGTACGGCGACGGGCATGCTGCAGACAGGATCGTAAGAGCAATTTTGGATTATTGATTGATGATTTTGGATTTGGCGGATTGATCTAGCGTAAATGGCGAAAGATTTTCCCACGAGGTTGGTATATGCGCGACAGCAGCCTGTGTTTGGATCACTGGCGTATTATTTGTTAAAAATTCTGGGGGTAGAAATTCCACGCTCGGTTCCTATCGGGGCGGATTTCGAGCTGGCGCATGGCGGAGTAGGGGTGGTCGTGCATTCACGAGCTGTGATCGGGGCGCGGGTAAAAATTTATCCTGGGGTTACGATTGGGCGGGCAGATATCTATCGTCCGGCGACCCAAAGCAAATTTGATGGGGTGGTGGTCGAAGACGATGTGATCCTGGCGCCTGGGGCGAAGGTGTTGTGCAAAGAAGGGATCCTGCGAGTCGGCCGGGGTAGTGTGATCGGCGCAAACGCGGTGCTGCTTGAATCAACCGGCGAAGGCGAGATCTGGGCCGGCGCCCCGGCGCGCTGTATTGGTAAGCGAGAAGGCTGGCCGGATGAGTAACGTGAGGTTCTCGGGATCTGAACGGCGAGTTTGCCTGATCCCGCGCGTGCATGGTGTGGGAGGAATGGTCTCGTTTTCCAATAAGCTGGCTGCTGGCCTGGCGCAGCGCGGCGTGCAAGTAACCTATGATCTGGCGGATGAACCCTACCAGGCGGTTTTGGTGATCGGCGGCACGCGCCAGCTCGGCGGTCTATGGCGAGAGCGCCGGCGTGGCGTGCGAATCGTCCAGCGCCTGGATGGAATGAACTGGCTGCATCGTGTACGTAGCGGAGGGGAGAAGAAAGCCTCGGACCTTCGACATTTCCTACGAGCCGAATATGGAAATTTTATCCTCTCGTTGGTGCGCTCACGGCTAGCCCAACACGTGATCTATCAAAGCCAGTTTTCTAAGCAATGGTGGGAACGCGTGCATGGCCCGACATATACACCCAACAGCATAGTTTACAACGGGGTCGACCTGCAGGCTTACAACCCGGACGGCCTTCACGAATGGCCGCAGGATTGCTATCGTGTCTTGATGGTGGAGGGCAGCCTGATGGGCGGCTACGAGACCGGCCTGGAGACAGGTATCCGGCTGGCCGAACGACTCGAGCAGTCCGGCCTGGAGAAGCCTGTCGAGCTGATGGTGGTCGGTCGGGTTCCTGAAGCGCTGCAGTTTGCCTGGAAACAGAAGTCACAGGCGCGCTTGAATTGGGCTGGCCTGGTGGAGCGCCAAGATATCCCGGCGATCGATCGTTCTGCGCACCTGCTGTTCTCGTCAGATTTGAACGCAGCCTGCCCAAATTCGGTGATCGAAGCGCTGGCTTGTGGGCTACCGGTAGTTGCCTTCGCCACCGGCGCATTGCCGGAAATGGTCCTGGGGAAGGCAGGGCGGATCGTTCCATATGGCGGCGACCCTTGGAAACTCGACCCACCGGATATTCCCGCACTGGCACAGGCGACAATAGAAGTGCTGCACAACCAGGAGGAGTTCAGAGCGAGCGCCCGGCAGCACGCCGTACAATTTTTTGGGTTGGATGAGATGGTCGAGAGATATCTACAAGTTTTGTTAGAATCATAGCTCATGGATAAATGGTTTCTCACTTTGGCAGCCTGGTCGGCGCGGATATTGCCCGATTGGGCCAAGCGTTCGATCTACCGCATCCGCCCACTAGCCCGCTTGGTGCGCAGCGAGCTTAATCGCGCCGCGCCCGTTGGGCTAAGCACGGTAACCGTCGCGGCGGGCGAATTGGAGGGTATGCAAATCCTGTTAGATATGCATACGGAGAAGGATTATTGGCTGGGTACCTATGAGCCCGAGTTGCAGGCGGCGCTGCGTGAGCTGATCGAGCCCGGTCGGGTGGTTTATGATGTAGGGGCCAATATTGGTTATATCAGCCTGATGTTGGCCCGCCGGGTTGGCCCAGATGGTAAGGTATTCGCTTTCGAGGCTCTGCCTGAGAACGTAACCCGGCTGAGCGATAACCTGGCGCTAAACGGGATGGAGGCGCGTGTCGCTGTGGTCCCATGCGCGGTGGTGGACCGGGCTGGGGCGGTGAGCTTTATGGTCGGGCCATCCGGTGGGATGGGCAAAGCCGCTGGCTCGGCAGGCAGGCAAGATGTGCAATATAACCAGGCGATCCGCGTCGACGGTTTATCGCTGGATGAGTTTGTTTTCCA
>JAYRNN010000325.1:0-6000 GCA_041912175.1 Anaerolineales bacterium
ATGCCATCGGCACGCAAAAGACATTTTTGCCGTCATCGGTGATCCAGGCGCTCTTTGCTACATCGCCGAAGTTTTCCATACCGGGCAGATCGTTGATCGCGGCCAGGTAACCCTTGTTATACAGCTCGAGCGAGGCGTCGAACGGGCGGCAGGTGATCAAGTCGCCTGCTGTGCCGCCTTCCAGCTTGGTATTCAAGACGCCGTTATATTCAGCCGGAGCGGAGGGCGTAAATACCACTTTGATATTTGGGTACTTGGCTTCAAAGGCTGGGATGATTATGTCCTGCCAAATGGTCAGGTCATCATTACGCCAGCTTTCGATCGTCAGGGTGACAGGCTCGCCAGCGGCAGGCGCTGCGGGGGCGGTGGTCGGTTCGGCCGCTGCGGGGGCGGTAGTTGGTTCGGCTGCCGCGGGGGCCTCGGTGGGGGTGGCTCCGCCGCCGCAAGCTGATAGGATCACCGCAAAGGCCAAGAGCAGGGTTAAAAAGACGTACTTGCGCATATTATTCTCCTTCTTAGATTGGTTGTGCAACTTAATTTACTCGTAGTCGTTCAAGTCGGTTTCGATTGATTAAATGATCGATCGCAGTCACCTCCTTAATCCTTTCTTTAGTTATACCACACCTGACAGGCTGCGCCAACTGCGCTTGAAACCACTGTCGAGGGTACAATTTCCAAATCTTGAGCTTGAATATTTAATCTCCGCCGCGCTAACTCATGGCGAGCAGGCGGGACAAGTAAATCAAAAGCAGCCTTTCCTAGCCCGCCCCCGATCACAACCACGGCTGGATCAAGCATGACCACGCAAATTGCTAACAATATCCCCAGGCAGCGGCCCAGGTTATCAAAAGCGGACAAGGCTAATGCGTCCCCTTGTTGCGCACTTTGGATGATTTGTTCCGGTGATATGATTTGGCCGGCAAGGTCAGATCGGAATTCCTGGCGCTCGGAGATCGACTGATGCATGCGCCTGAGCAAACCAGGACCGGAAAGGATCGTTTCCACACATCCCCGTAATCCGCATTTGCATGGCAGGCCATCGGGATCGAGGGATAAATGCCCCAGATTTCCAGCAATCCAATGAGCGCCGACAACCAGCCTTCCATTGATCATAAACGCGCTGCCCAAGCCGGATCCAATGCCGAGGTAGACACAATTTTCGACTCCCTGGGCTGAGCCAAAATAATATTCACCCAACAAGTTGGCGTTGGCATCTTTCTGGACCCACAATGGCAGATCTTGGACCAGGCGCGGCCGGATTGCCTCAAGGAGAGCGACCTCATCCCAACCCAGGTTCACTGCGTAGCGGACGATTCCAGACTCAGGATTGACCTGACCAGGAACGCCGATTCCAATGCCGCCAATATCACCCTGGGCGGCCTGAATAAAGAAGTTTACCAGGCGGCAGATGCGTTCTACTACCGCCTCAAATGCTTCGTAAGGCCGGGTGTCGATTTTCTGCATCTCCAGCACGTTTCCAGCCCGATCGACCAATACAGCGGCGATCTTTGTTGCGCCGATATCAATCCCAATCGCGAGCGGTGCAGGATGTGTCATCGTAATTTTGGTTGTTATAGGTTGAAAACAGAAAAAGCCGGTGGTGCATCCTTGACGATCTTGGCAATCATCCGACGTTCGAACGAGTAAATACCCCCGAAGTCTCGATTGAATGCGTGACGTTGGATGCTGGCGCCCATTGAATTGATTCTATCTAAATTAGGCGAGTTTGTCAATCCATTGGACAAAGTTAGTGAGTCAGCGTAATCCTGTTTATCGAATTTTGATCGCTACGAATGTTGTATCGTCTTGTGGGGTATATCCATTCATAAAGGTCTCCATACCTTGGCGGATTGTGCGCACCATCTCCACAGATGGTAAATCTGCGCTCCTTTTTATCAACTCAGCCAATCGATCCAGGCCAAAGAATTCTCCTACATCGTTTCTGGCTTCAGTTACGCCATCCGTATATAAGAGCAATACATCGCCTGGATAGAGATTAAGACTCTCTGTAGAAGGATTAAAATACTCCACCAAACCAACCGCTGCGCTGGTGGGTAACAATTGGGTAATACAAGAATCCTGGGGATGGTAAAGTAAAGGCGGGTTGTGCCCGGCATTCGAATAGGTGATTTTGCGTGTAGCCGTGTCATAGCTGGCCAGGAAGACCGTTACGAATGTCGTAAAGTTCACGTTATGGAGGAATAACCGGTTAACTCGGTCGAGAATTGTCGCGGGATTGATGTTTTCTGGCGCCAACAACCGTAAGGCTGTTTGCATGGATGACATCAGCAATCCAGCAGAAACACCATGTCCAACCGCATCTGCAATTGCCAGGCCATCGCTGCCATCTTTAAATTTGAAAAAGTCGAAATAGTCGCCGCTGACGATTTGCGCCGGACGGCTAAAAGCTGCTAGATCGACGTCCGTAGGCATTGGAACATCCTGTGGCATTAAGGCGCGTTGGACGGCCTGTGAAAACTCCAACTCTTCTTCGAGCTGGTGCTTTTCTTGGGCGGAGTAATGTTCCAGACATACACAACAGGTGTAATCCATATCCAGCAGGCCGATGTCAACCGTGTCGTGGCAAACATCACAAACTCCGAGCGTACCAGCCTGGATTGCTTCAAGCGTATTATCGATCACATCCAAATGCGATTGGATCGGTTGGGCGTCAGGGGCGCCTGTACGGATCTGTTTTTCAGAGATAGGAGCTGCGCTCACCCAATCCGTGAGGTTGTGGCGTTTTTCCAACAGACCCTTCTGGAGCCGTTGGAATAAATTCACTTGCATTGGATCATCTCCTTACTTTGACGGACGAATTTCACTGGTTATCAGAACAAATATTCTTATTATACCGATTTTTGTCCGAATTGGCAAGGGATGAGACGGGCGATTCACTAGTGTTGAGGGTTATTTATTCCATCGTGATTTTGCGTACCCCATATATGGAAATTGTTCTGGATAATAGCAATAGAGTGTGATATCTGCCACTTCGAAACCGTGCCGGAAAAGTCTGGTGAATTCTTCCTGGCTCAATTTGCGAATAACGGTCGCCATCTCAGCAGCTTTCTGTGCTTCCACATCGCTCAGGCACCCCGGCGCCAGGCGGGAAACCTCGGCATCGATCTCAGAAGGGGAAATACCGCTATCTCGTCGGGCAGAGCGAATTACTTTTTCACACGTATTACCGGTCTGTAGGAACACACCGCGATCATGGTGGTTAACGAAACGCTCAATGATGGCCCTGGCTCTCAGCGAGCGCACCTGATCCATCATGATGCCCGTCATTAGTCGCCCAATCGCTTTTGGCCCCATGTGATAGGCCTCGGGTTTGGATCGCCCGGCGGCGTCGCTGACGATTAAGAAATCAATCCCTAATTGCCAGCCTTTGATAAAATCATGCACGCCTTCCAGCCCGTGATTGTCATAAGCGCCGCCATCCCATAAGTGCACATCAGGGAAAGCAGGCTGAACATCGGCTCTTTTTGACGCGCCTTGGGTTTCTGCAAGAACTGGAGCAGCGCCTTCGGTATATTTATACCATTTCTTGGAACTGGCCTCGAATTTCAGCGCGCCGATACCCCCCGGAAAGCCGGCGGAGGCAGCCATGGCATCGCTCAGAGGCACCTGGTGGGTGTCATTGCTGTAGCCAAAAACATAATCGCCCATGCGTTTTTTCTCGAAGCGCCAGTTTTTGCCGGTTTCATAGCAGGTCGTGTTGATCAGCCAGCGTGGATTTTCAGGAAGATCGCTGAGATGCGACTTGATTCCCCAATCCTTTTGGATTAATCCAGAAAGCGTGGCTGCCCGACTTCCGAACAACAACCAAAAAGAGCCCAAAACCGTTGTGATCAGGTCTTTTTGTAGATCTGTGGTGGTGGCGATACGGCGCGTTTCGGGGACGATATGGTCGAGATACTCCTGGCTGGTTGGCCAGCGCATGTTATTCAGGCCATGCACCATGCCGATACACAGGCTGCCGCCAGAAACGGTGGATAATACGGTGACTTGCTCGAGTGCTTGAGATTCGGCCAGCCGGGCCAACATTCCCAGGTGGAAAACTGTTGCCCGGTAGCCTCCGCCGGAACACGCTAAACCTATGTTCATCATTTCCTCCCGATAGCAGAATTTGGATATCCCGGTTAATACGAGTATTCCTACCTGATATTATACATTTAACCCGAACTCAGGTCAAATAATAATGCCAACAAATCCGAGCCGCCACGGCCCGCCAGGGACGCCAGGCCTGGCCGATTTCATCGAGTTGCTCTTGGGTCGGGCGATCTGGCAAGCGTTTGATCCCCTGCACGGCAATCGCCAAAGCCAGGTCCCCGGCAGGCCAGATATCCGGCCGTCCCAAGGCCATTAAGAGATAGATGTCGGCCGTCCAGGGCCCGATACCTTTAATTTCCAGTAAAGCGCGCCGGGCCTGGGTATCGTCTAAGGAAGCTAATTCGGATAAGTCGAAATTGCCTTGAACGATTAAATCAGCCAAGCCGCGCGTATAGGTGATTTTCTGGCGGCTGAAACCAATCTTATTCAATTGGGCGTCGTCCAATTCCAAAAACCGCTGCGGGGTTATCGGCCCGATGGCTTGCAAAAGGCGTTCAAATGCGGCCTGGGCGGAGGCAAGCGAGACCTGCTGTTCCAAGATGATATGCACAAGCGTTGGGAATCCCGGCTGGCGCGACCAAAGCGGGGGAGCGCCTCGAGTAAAAATAACTTGAGCCAGATCACGATCGGTTTCGAAAAGATGGCGCAGACCTTGCGCCAATGTGTCTTCGGTCAGAGAGGGGGGAGGGCCTGTCATCGACTGGAAGCGGGTCAGACACTCCCGCGCACCAACTTGACTGCAACACCGCCATTGACCAGGGAGAGGCTTGAGTCAAATTTTAGACCGGTTTGGCCTGGCAACGCCGGCTCGCTGCATAGGAAAGCGACCTGCCAACCTGGGCAATTGGCGCGCAGTGCGTTGCCAAACTGGGCATACAAGTTTCGCAAATCCTGTCCGGCGCTGACACGCAAACCATAGGGTGGATTGGTGACGACCCACCCGGGTCCAGCGGGTGGCTGTATTCCCGAGACTGCCCGACAGGTGAACTCAATCCGATCTGCCACGCCGGCTCGGTCTGCGTTCGCTTGCGCCAGCTCGATCGCTCCTGAATCTCGGTCCGAAGCCTGAATGCGCAAGTTGCCGGCTATTTTTTGAGCTTCCCGGTGGCTTTTCTTTTCTGCTTTGATTAGCATCGATGCCCACAACTGAGAATCGAAACCCGGCCAATTCATAAAAGCAAAATGGCGTTGTCTGCCTGGGGCGAGGCTGAGAGCCCACAGCGCGGCCTCGATCGCAATCGTCCCTGAACCGCAGAAAGGGTCCAACAAGGGGGAAATCTTATCCCAACCGCTGGCGATGAGGATCCCGGCGGCCAGGGTTTCACGCAGAGGCGCTTTTGCAGTCGCCAGCCGATAACCGCGCCGGTGCAGCAGCTCACCGGATGTGTCGATGCTGATGGTACAGATGTCGTGTAACAGGCGGACGATGATTAATTGCGGTAAGACTCCGCTCTCGGAACGATCGAATTTCAGGAGGGGAGGGGGCTTACCCAGGCGGTCCTGGATGGCGCCGGCAACTCTTTCCGCAACCGCATCGGAATGATATAAACGCGATTTGTGGCAGGTTACGCGCAACGCCACAGGTTGCCCAGGGGTGAGATAGCGCTCCCATTCTAAGCGGGCGGCGCGCTTGCGCAATTCGGAGAACCCGACCGCCTCGAATTCTCCCAAGCGTACGATTACCCTGCTGGCGCAGCGCAGCCAGAGATTGGCGCGATAGATCGCCCCCAGATCGCCGCTGAACTCAATCCCGCCGCTTTCGTCCTCTTCAGAAAATGATTGGGGGCCCGACAATAGCGGGCGTTGCGGCGGATACGCAGTGAGCAATCCCAAATAGTGAATCTCTAATGATGTATAATGCGCCAGACCTGGCGCGGTTACGGCATA
>JAYRNN010000326.1:0-2816 GCA_041912175.1 Anaerolineales bacterium
AACATTTCGTCGAATGTGTCTATTATGATAAGAAACCACTGGTCACTGGGGAAGATGGATTGCGTGCGACCGAGATCATCCTGGCAGTCGAAGAATCGGCACGTACGAACCAACCAGTGAAAGTGGACCGTCATGAAGTGTAACTGTTTTGATTGGTCGAATAAATCGTTTTGACAACCTGTCTGGCATAGGATAGAATCGCCTGACAGGTTGGTTGGCTCGGATGTGGTTACGTCATGCAACGGGTGAAATGAAAACTGAGAACAGGATCAGAAAGCCGATGAAAAACAAGAAGTCGCACTCTACGTTTGAGCGGCTCGAACAACTCCAACGGTTTATAGAAGGCTCCAATCATGTCACAGTTACGGAAGTCTGCGAGATGTTTGACGTCAGTGAGGCGACGGCGCGGCGCGATCTGGAGCTACTGGCCGGAAAGGGAAAAATCCAACGCGTGCACGGCGGTGCGGTATCCTTGAAATCCTCCCCACCAGAAAATCCTGTCTATCAGCGTTTATCCGATCAACCCGAAGAAAAACAGCGGATCGGAGTGGCTGCGGCTGCGCTGCTATCAGCGGGTGATACTGTCTTCCTTGGCTCAGGCACGACAACCCTTGAAGTAGCCCGGCAAATCAGTCGTGAAATAGAATTGACTGTGATAACCAATTCGTTGCTGATCATTAACCAACTCCAGGATTATGCGCAAATCTCCCTGGTCAGCCTGGGTGGAATCTTGCGTCCAAGCGAGCTTTCCATGATAGGGCATATCACGGAAAATAACCTGGAAAGCCTGCACACAGATAAGGTGATCATCGGAATCAACGGCATTGATATTAATCGCGGATTGACCAATCACTTTTTGCCAGAAACCGTAATCGACCGCAAAATCCTAAACCTGGGCGAAGAAGTCATCGTAGTCGCAGACCATACCAAGTGTGAACGGATTTCCACCGTCCAGGTGGGTCCGATCTCCAGCATGAACACGCTGGTCACAGATATCGAGGCGCCGGTCGAATTTGTCGAAAACCTGCGCCAATTGGGTATTCGCGTCGAACAAGTATAGGTGATTATGAAAATTATTTCAGTTGGTAAACTGCGCGGGTTACAACAGTGTGCAAGCCAGGGCGGGACTTTTACCGCCCTCGCCTTGGATCACCGCCAGAATTTGCGCACAGCACTCAACCCGCAAAACTCCTCGGCAGTGAGTGATGCGGTTTTGACCGCTTTCAAACTCCAGGTTGCCGGAGCACTGGCGGGGCAGGCTACCGCGGTGTTGCTGGATCCGCAATACTCATCCGCTCAGGCTATCGCCGCTGGGATCATCCCGACCGGAGTCGGCCTAGTTACCGCATTGGAATCCACCGGCTACGGCGGAGAGGCCACAGCGCGCAAAGGGCAGGTTTTGCCGGGTTGGAGCGTAGCCAAGGCGAAACGCATGGGCGCCAGCATGGTGAAACTACTGGTTTACTATCACCCCAATGCTACGACAGCCAGTGAAATCGAAGATTTCGTAACACAGGTGGCGGGCGAATGCCTGGCGGAAGACCTCGGTCTGATGCTAGAACCTTTATCCTATTCCCTCGATCCAGCGGTAAGACTATCTTCGGGAGAAAAACGCGCGGTGGTGATAGAAACAGCCAGGCGTCTGACCATTCCGGGTGTAGATCTGCTCAAATGTGAATTCCCGTTCGACGCCGCTGAAAAGGACGAAGATCTATGGAGGGAAGCTTACCAGGAGATCAGCGCTACGTCGACGGCGCCGTGGATACTTCTCTCGGCCGCGGTGGACTTTGACTTGTACCTGCAACAGGTGAGAACAGCCTGTGAATGCGGCGCCAGCGGGATCGCTGTTGGCCGGGCCGTCTGGCAAGAAGCTGTAAGAATGTCGGCAGATGAGCGGACTGGTTTCCTTCAAACCACCGCTCGCAGCCGCCTGTGGCGCTTAAAAAGCCTGTGCCAGGCTCTGGCCAAGCCGTTTACCGAGTTTTATCGCGCTGGCGAAATCAGGCCAGATTGGTACCGGAATTACTAAATTTCTAAGAACAATACGCTGCGATTTCCTCGCAGCGTATTGTTTACCTGGGGATTGCCTTGGAAAATTTCGAGCGGAATTTTAATATTGTGTCCAAAATCGTGGTTCGCAACCGGAACGGCGAACAAATTGGTTTGCCTTCGGTGTGCTCAGCTCACCCCGACGTATTGACTGCCTGCGCCCGGCTAGCTGCCAGGCGCAGGACGCCACTTTTAATCGAGTCCACCTGCAACCAGGTAAACCAGGACGGAGGATATACCGGACTTACGCCGGCTCAGTTCGCCGCAAACACCGCCCGGCTGGTTTTGGCAGCCGGGTTGCAGAACGATCAATTGATCCTGGGCGGCGACCACCTGGGCCCATACCCATGGCGCTCTCTTCCGGCTGCCGATGCCATGCAGAAAGCCCGTCAATTGGTGGCCGATTATGTGCGCGCCGGATATACCAAAATACACCTGGATACAAGCTTGAGCTGCGCCGGAGACCCGCCGGATCCTCTACCAAAGGAGCTGATCGCACAGCGTAGCGCCTGGCTCTGCCAGGCAGCAGAAGAAGCTTTAGCGGTGCTTCCGCCCGGCTCTCCGCTTCCTTGCTACGTGATCGGGACAGAAGTGCCGGTTCCGGGTGGAGTACAGGTAGAGATGGGTGCGCTGCACCTGACCACCACACGAGACGCCTGCGAAACCCTAGATGTGACCCGCGAAGCATTTCTTCAACAGGGCCTGGCAGGCGCATGGGCACGAGTTGTGGCCCTGGTGGTCCAGCCTGGGGTCGAGTTCGGAGATGC
>JAYRNN010000327.1:0-12879 GCA_041912175.1 Anaerolineales bacterium
CACACCACCTAAATAATTTCGTTTGGGGGGGGTGGCGCCGCCGCCCCCCCCCCCGCCCCCCCCCCCACTTTTCGGACGTTTCTCTTTCAACTGCATAGCTGCTATTCATATTATATCTTATTCGGTGATTATAAGAGTGAGGTTACCCAAATTGTCTATTTGGCGGGAAATGTCAGATATTTTTGGAGATGAGGGGTTATGATGTCCAAGCTTATCCGATCAATAAGGAAGTAGACAGCGTAAACCTTATCCAAGCAATTTAGACCGTTTCCTGAAGAAAGGTATGGAGGAATAAGCTATGTCTGCGAAAAGAGTTTTACTCACCGCCGTTCTCTGCCTGGGCCTGATTTTCGGGATTTTCCAGGGAGTGTCTGCACAAACGGGAAATGTTTGTCTCATCTTAGCATATGAGGATACTCAAACATTTTCTAATTCCGAGTGTGACTCGTATGCAATAGGGTATGGTTGGCTGGCGGTCTCACCTGGCTTGGTTAAAGAATTTGTCAAAGCCACTTCGATCGATGCTGCTTTCTGGGGAGACAATGTCCGACTTAGTATAAAACCGAAGGACGCATCCAGACTCTGGTCCGCCATAGATACCCGTGAAAGCGCAGAGTTAGGTTACTTTTGTCCCTTGGGAATTGACTATCGATCGAAATTTAGATGGAATATTGGCAAGTTAGATCCAGGAACCTATAATCTGTTCTTTGAGGACACGTGAAGCCATCCGCTCAACGACGGGACAGTATCCTGTGTGGACGATCAGGGTCAGCATTTCCCGAATATCATCTACTCAGGAACCTACATCGATAATCCAGAAGCTGTTATTACCATCACGCCATGATAAGCTGGTGATATTTATCCTGGAAATTAACTCAGGGAGGAATGGATCAGATCCTAAGGGTCTTTGAGACCCCTAGGATCTGAGGTAAGAAAAGGAGGAGAAGCTATGTCTAACCAATTGTTCCGGATCCCATTGCTCTTGACCGCAATAGCGATGATAATGGCTGCCTGCACTGCACAAACCCCAACCCTCGCGCCTGTCCTTGAGCAACCCACGGCCATGCAGGCGCCGACCGAGGAGCCGGTTGCCACCGCCCAGCTCGACGCACCGCAGGAGCCGACCCCCGCGATAGCCACCGAGCAGCCCACGGCTACGCAGGCACCGACCCAGGCGCCGAGCGCAACCGCCACCCTTCAATCTCGCGGTAATATCACTATTATGGGTCGATGGTGGTTAGCTGACGCAGGGTTACTCGATGACTTCAAGAATAAATATCCCGGTATCCAACTTAATGAATTGGGAGAGGTAGGAGATGTTTATCACCTCACCCCCTCCGAGCTAACCGGCGCGTGTGTCGTCGAGGTCCAGACACAGCAAATGCCTGAGCTCATCGAGTCGGGCATGCTGGCAGATATCACCGACAAGGTAGCGCCTTACGCAGATCAGCTTTACCCGGGTATGCTGAAGGTCAATCAGAAGGACGGCAAGATCTACGCGATGCCCGGGTTTTTTGGCCCGCTCGTGCTCTACTACCGGCGCGATGTCATGCAGGAGGCCGGGCTTTCGGATCAGTCTAAAGACGTCGAGGCAGCCGCAGCGACGTGGGATAGCTATTTCGAGATGTGTAAGACGATAAAAGACAAGACCGGGAGCAGCTGCCTTGGCAACGATGCCTATGCCTTGTATGAGATGGTCCTCTGGCAGCAGGGCCTGGGGTATACCGATCAGGATGGCAAGCTCACGGTGGACAGCCCGGAGAACATCGCCACACTGGAAGAGTTAGGCAAATTCTGGAAATCCGGCTATATTATTCAAGGCCCGGATGAGAAGGTGTTTGACAAAAACCCGCCCATCAGCGCTTTCCTCGGGGGCTCGGGGGTTAGCGCGTGGATGAAACGTTCCGATACCAGTGGGCTGTGGGGCGTGGCGCGCATGCCAGCGATGACGGCAAGGCAGGCACGTGCCTCCATCGAACCATGGGGATTATCCCTGGCCATTCCTGAGGCATGTGACCAAAAGGAAGCCGCCTGGACATACATCCAGTTCATGTATGGGCGGCAGGATTCCGCATTACGTTCAATGGATGTTGCGTTATGGACTCCAGGGTTAATGATAGACGTGAATAACCCTCTGGTCACTGCGCCGGATCCGTTCTTCGACGGACAGGCAGTAAACCCGGTCTATTTGGACGTCGCCAGGAACGTTCCCGCAGCCAACATCTATGGGCCAGACTATGCCCTGATGGCGGATATTTTGAGACCAGCCGTCAATAAATATGTCAGTGGTACTATCTCGGCTGCGGACGCGTTGAAAGAGGCCGCCGACCAGATCCGTAAGCAGATCGGAAATTGATGGGGTTGGATCGAAATTCGGATTGGGGGGCGGAGCAGAGATCTCGGATCATCGTCCTCCTGGCGTTAGCCGGGCGCTGATCAGGCTTGATCAAGCGGTGCTGAGGCCTAGTGGCGCTAAGGATAGTTGAAGGCGTCCGGCTTCCAGGATTTAAAGAGGATCATACAAGCGGAGAGGGCGCCCACCCTCCCCGCAGGTCGTAAGATCCTCATAGCAGCGAAAGCTGCACTATCGCTTGCCTCAAATGCTTAGGGATGAAGGACTCGAATAACTGAGGGCTTGCGACTGGTGTGATTGGCATGTTTACACGCACCACCATATCTGCTTCTTTATCACTGTTATTCTCTTGCACATCCAAACCTCTATCGGCATTTTGGCGTATACCGTCCAGGACTGAGAAGGGCGGTTCATAATCCGGGTAGGCTTTCACCCACTGTAATGTGCTGTTTAGCACTTGGCTTTGCAGGGCTCTAGCTCTGTAATTTGCCGTCTTGTGCCACTCTGACACTCAAGTCCCGTGAGAAAAACCAGTATAATAATTAGTATCTTTTCTTCTAGATGTTTCACATAAGTTGCTTTCTCGCGGATGAAAGGGTAGCCATGGTCATTTCTCCGTCCACCCTGATCGAACCGCCACTCCTGCGAACGAAAATCTCCATTCCCCAGATCCCGCCTGGATCCATTTCCCGACCGCGCCTGGTTGAACAAATCCAGATCGGCATCGAGGGCCCTCTAACGCTGCTCGCCGCCCCCGCCGGGTTTGGAAAGACCCATCTCCTGCTCGAATGGACGAAAGAAACCAGCATACCCGTAGCCTGGCTGACCCTGGATAGCGACGATAACGACCTCGGCCGCTTTTTTCGCTACCTGATCGGTGCTTTGCAGACCCTTGAGGCCGGGTTGGGGGAAGAAGCGTTAGATTTTAGCCAGACTTCCACGGGCAGTGGATTGCAAGTGGGGTTGACCCTGTTGATCAACGAGCTATCCCTCCTCTCGAGAGACATCGCCGTGGTGCTCGACGATTTCCAGGTTCTGGACAATACGGCAGTCCTGCAGGGGATCAGCTTTCTCATCAAATACCTGCCATCAAACCTGCACCTGGTGATCGCCAGCCGAAGCGAGCCTGAGCTGGACATGGCCTTCCTGCGCGCTAAAGGCCAGGTCATTGTGTTGGATGCCGATGATCTGCGCTTAACCGGCGAAGAGATCGAGCGATACTTCGAACAGGCGATCGGGCGGCAGCTCCCCCCCGAGACGGTCCAGGCGCTGGAGGAACGCACGGATGGCTGGATCACTTCGCTGCAAATGGCGGCAATTTCTCTGAAGAACCAGGCGGATCCGGCGACCCTGCTGGCCAACCTGCAAGGCGAGGCGCATCACCTGGCGGGCTTTCTGGCGGAAGAGGTCTTGGACCGCCAGCCGCTCGAGGTGCGCCAGTTTCTGCTGAGAAGCTCCATCCTGGACGCTCTCAGCGGTCCGCTGTGCGAGGCAGTCGTCAACCCCGATGCCCAGCCGGGATATGGCGCGGTCATGTTGAACCGGCTGGAGGATGGTCACCTGTTCATCACGGCTCTGGATGAGAAGCACGAGTGGTTCCGCTACCATCCTTTATTTACCGATTTTCTGCGCCGGGTCCAGGCAAATGTCAACCCGACCGAGATCCCGGAGCTGCATCAGCGTGCGGCGTTGTGGCTGGAAGGAAACGGTAATCTGGACGAAGCATTTTGGCACGCGCTGGCCTCCCAGCGTATGGAATGGGCGGCAGATATGCTCGAGCGCAACGCCCTACCGATGATCAACCTGGGGGAAGTGACCGCCCTGGCGCGCTGGATCGGCGGGCTGCCGCATGAGATCACCCGCCAGCGACCGCCCCTCATCCTGGCTTATGCCGGGGCGCTGCTCGTAACTCACCAACCGGACGACGCCCAATATTGGCTGGATGAGTTGCGACGGTTGCTCGACCAGCGTGAAAAACAAGCGGCTGCAGCGCCAATCCTCGCCGATCCGGGAGCCGCTGAAAGTGATGAAATAATCGATATGTCGTTTCTTCGGGGTGGGTTAGCGCTGTGCGAATCCTACCTGGCGATGGCGAGCGGCGACATGGAACAGGCTGCCGAGCTATCCCAGCAGGCGACCAGCTATTTCCATGATGAGGGGCCATTTTACAGTTCTACATACTTCCGCAGCATTGTTGCCCTGGACGAGAGCATATCTTCTATACTATCTGGCGAAACCCAGAAAGCAATCGAGTCCTCACGCGCCGCGATCAAGATAGCCAGGCAGGCGAACAATCAATTCGTGATGATCATTGCCGGCTGCGCACTGGCCGATATGCAAGCGCTGCAAGGCCACCTTAGCAAGGCGTGGGAAACCTACCAACGAGTGCAGTATTGGGCTCAAGGACAGGGGGGAAACCCGCTTCCCTTAGCCGGTTTGGCGGATATGGGGCTCGGGGAGATTTTGCTCGAACACGACTTACTGGAGGAAGCCAGGGATTATCTGGAGCGCGGCGTGCGGATCACCCGATCGATGTGGTATTTGGGCAGCCTGCCTGGCGTGATTGCTCTGGCTCGCCTGCGCCAGGCGATGGGGGAAATACCCGGCGCGCTGGAAGTCATTGAGGAAGCCGCGCGCATGGCGCGTAGTACGGACGCCAGCGAGTGGGATGAGGTCGTCGCACCGGTAGTCGCAGTCCGGCTGGCCCTGCAGCGAGACGACCTGGCATCCGCCGAACTATGGTGGAAAAAGGGCGGGTTCCCCGATCTGAATACCCCGATCGCTTTAGAGAAATACCCGTATCACATCTTTGAATATTTGCTGCTCACCCAGGCCAGGTTCCTGCTGGTCAAGGGCCAAGAAACCGGCAGGGCGGGCGATCTGCAGCAAGCCCCTGAGCTGTTGATGATGCTCCTGCTCGAAGCGGAGCGTTTTCAGCGGGTGACCTCGCAAATTGAGATCTTGGTTCTGTTGGCGATGGTGCAGTCCGCTCTGGGTGATGAAGGGGCAAAAGAGACCCTCTTGCGCGCCTTGGCGCAGGGTGAGCCGGAAGGCTACCGGCGGGTCTACCTGGATGAGGGCTGGCGGCTGGCCGATCTCCTTCGCCAGTGCCGGTCCGCTCAGCAAAAATCCGGCATCCATCTCCCATCCATGGCGTTTATCGATAGCTTATTGGAAGCCATCCAGCGCGCGGAGGCCGGGCGAGAAGTCGAACGTGGGCCAGTTGAAGTGAGAGCAGCCCCGACGACCGCCCACCTGGAAGATGGTCTGCCCATCTCCCTTTCGGCGCGTGAGATGGAGGTGTTGGCTTTGATCGCCGAGGGGAAATCCAACCAGGAAATCTCCGCTGAGCTCTACCTGGCGCTCAACACCGTCAAGCGCCACGCCTATAATATCTACGCTAAGCTCGGAGTCAAGAAACGCACTCAGGCAGTTTCTAAAGCCCGCCAGTTGGGTTTGATCCAATAATCTCCCCCTTGAATTGACACTTTTATAGCACTTTGGATTCATGACAATCCGAATCCTCGCGAGTATGCTATGAATAGCTACGAACGAGGTTTTTTGCTTAATCTGCATACCGTGGAGGTAGAAAAAATGAGTTCAAAACAGGATACGAAGCAGCATAATCAAACCAATGACGGCATCCTGGCCGACATTTGGGATGCGCTGCGGAAACAAGCTGCTATTCGCTCCCTGGATCTGGGCAGCCTGTCGATCAAGGTAGAGTAGGGTGAAGTCTACTTAAATGGATACCTAAAGGAGGAAAACCAGCCACTTATCGAGAGCATCATTCATTCCGTCCTGGTGGTTGTGGAGGTTCACAACCACCTGCGGACAAATGACGGCATCCTGGCCGAAATATGGAATGCACTGGCGAAAGAAGATTCCATCCGCTCCCTGGATCTGGGCAGCCTGTCGATCGATGGTAAAGACGGAGAAGTTTTCTTGTATGGGCACGTGGCGAAGGAAAACAACCTGCCGCGCATCGAAAATATAGCCCGTTCCGTTGCAGGCGTCGTGGCTGTCCACAGCCACCTGATCTTAGATCGCGATCTGATCATTCAGGTCGTCCAGGCTCTCGCCAACGACGAGCGCACCCGACCATACATCCTTCCGGTGGACGCTTTCCATGGATGGATTCATATCGGCGGAGAAGTGCCCACGCGCGAGCTCCAGCACATGGCAGAGAAAGTGGCCGCAGAGGTGTCCGGGGCGCGTGGCGTGATTGCTTTACCGAGGGTCACTGGCGAAAGCCAAAATATGCCGCAACCCCCAGTGCAGCCTCGTATTGGAGCCGCTGTTTACGGTGAGAATGGAGAGGAAGGGATCGTCACCCAGGTGGTGATCCAACCAGAGGACCGGCTGGTTACGCATGTCGTGGTCCGTTCCAACGAGATCAAAGATATCAACCTTGTTTCCCATGAAAACATCGTGCCGGTTAACGCGATCGATTTGGTGAATGAAGAGAGCCTCTTTCTGGTTCGGAGCGCGCCGCCTCTCAAAACCTATCCGTCTTTCGATCCGGATGGGTACCCGCTGGCCCTGTTCACCTGGAAGGCGCCTTACCCTTACACCGCGGGCGAGGTCATCTGGTCACTCCGGGAAATTATGGAAGCAGGGAGCCAACAAGTCTCCCGGTTAGAAATAAAACCTGGGGAGGAGATCGAGAGCGCTCCGGAACGAGCTATGGCTCATGCCAGTGCATGAGCGGTTTCTACATGATGAACTCAGCTTTGGATGAATTATGAAAAGGATTCTTATTTTAATGGCCGATTATGGTTATGGACACCGTAGCGCGGCGAACGCGATTGCGGCAGCGCTACATGAAAAATATGGTCAGGAATCCATGGTGGATATTGTCAACCCCCTGGATGATCCTCGCGCCCCGGCATTCTTTCGAGAAAATCAACATGACTATGACAAGATAGTCCGAGAGATGCCAGAGCTTTATAAAATGGGATACCAGGTCAGCGAATCCCGGCTTGTTGGCGACCTGATTAAAAACGCCTTTACTTACCCTGGCGTTATTTAACGTGCTGCGCGAGGTTATCCGTCAGAAACAGCCCGATGTCATTGTCTGCACCTACCTGTTCTACCAGGGCATATTATCCGCGGTATTTGCGATTGAAAAACGCCACTTCCCATTGCTGACTGTTGTCACCGACCTGGAAACCGTGCAATCTTTGTGGTTCCATCCGGCTGTCGATCTGTGCCTGGTACCCACCCAGGTCGTCTATGACCTGGCAATCGCGGCCGGCCTGCCGCCCCAAAAGGTGAAGATTACCCGTATCCCGATCCGTCCAGAGCTTGTGAAAGGGAACCAGGATCAGGCCTCCCTGCGGCAGAGCCTGGGATGGCGTCCGGATCTATTCACTGTCCTTGCCGTTGGAAGCAAGCGCGTCGAGCATTTATACGATGCGCTGCGGGTGCTGAATCATTCCGGGCTGCCGCTGCAATTGGTGGTTGGCGCGGGCGGGGATGATGAGCTCTTCCAACGCTTCCAGGAGACGGAATGGCACGTGGAAACGCATTGTCACAATTTTGTGACCGAGATGGGGACTTTTATGAGAGCCGCCGATTGCATACTGGGTAAAGCCGGTGGTCTTACTGTCTCCGATGCACTGGCATGTGGCCTGCCTCTGATCTTGATCGACGTCATCCCCGGGCAGGAAACCGGGAATGCGAATCATGTCGTCTCCGGCAACGCCGGGACGCTGGCACGCGACCCTATCGAAGTCCTTGAAACGATGTGTCACTGGTTGGAGAATGATCGGCTTCGTTATCACCAGCAGGCTGAAAACGCGCGCCAGCTAGGACATCCACGGGCTGCATATGATGTGGCTGATCTCGCATGGGCGGTCACCTCTTCCTAAAAAGGGGAGAATAGCACTTTTATAACACTTTCGTTTCATGACAACTTGCTTGCATGATCGTATGATGTAGAAAATCACAAATTCAATCAAGAAAGAATATGGAGGAATAACTCATGATCGATTTACTAACTCGTAACTGGTGGCTGTACGCTGTGCGCGGAGTGGCTGCCGTCATCTTCGGCCTTCTGGCGCTCATCTGGCCTGGGCAAACAATGTTAGCCCTGGTTCTTGTGTTCGGCGCTTATGCGCTAGTGGATGGCATATTTGCCGTGTTCGCCGGCATCGCTTCTCGTCGATACTTCGAACGCTGGTGGGCGGTGTTGTTGGAAGGCATTGTAGGGATCATCGTCGGGTTGTTGGCTTTCTTCTGGCCCAACATCACCGCACTCGTCTTGCTGTATTTGATTGCCGCCTGGGCGCTCATCACGGGTATTTTTGAGATCGTGGCTGCAATCCAGTTCCGGCGTGTGATCACCGGTGAGTGGGCGATGATCTTGAGCGGCCTGCTCTCGATTATCTTCGGGATCGTCCTGTTTGTCTTTCCAGGCGCGGGTGCTGTGAGTGTGGTGTGGCTGATCGGCATTTACGCCGTCGTCTTCGGAATCTCGGAGATCATCTTCGCATTCCGCCTGCGCAGCCTGCGAAGCGAGATCGAAAAAGCCTCCGCATCGATCGTATGATGCTGACCCGCTGATGCTTGGTGGGATGCGATCGGAGCGTCGCTCAGAAGGATCATAAAAAGATTACAACGGCTGGAGACTTGAGAGGTATGTAAGGAGGTGCAATTGCATCAACAAACTGAGCAGAATCGTGATGGATGAATTGAGTTGTGTATTGGATTTCAGATTGAATATAGTTCAGATTTCAGATTAACAAAAACAATAAGGAGAAAAATGATGGACAAGTATCTAGTAATTGGATTTGATAATGAGCTCAAGGCCTATGATGGTTCAAGGGCTCTCCAGGATCTGCAGAATGATGGCAGCATCAACCTGTATGCAAAGGCAGTGATCGTCAGAGACGCCAGTGGGAAGGTGACCGTCAAGCAGGAAGGCGACCAGGGCCCAATCGGGACGGCTGTGGGCCTGCTCACCGGGAGCTTGATCGGCATGCTCGGTGGTCCGGTAGGACTCGCCGTCGGCGCCACCGCCGGGATGTACGGGGGCATGGTATACGATTTGGCGAACCTTGGGGTCGGCGAGGATTTCCTCACCGAGGTTGCTCAATACCTCCAGCCAGGCAAGGCAGCTGTCGTTGCCGAAGTTTGGGAGGAATGGACAGTGCCGGTCGATACGCGCATGGAAGCACTGGGCGGCGTTATCTTCCGCCGTTCACGGAATGAGGTCCTGGACATTGTTGTCGAGAGGGACGTTGAGGCGCTCAAGGCTGATCTCGCCGATTTGGAGGCCGAATATAAGCAGGCGACCGGAGATGCCAAGGCGAAGCTTCAGGAGCAGATTGACGCTACCAAGTCGAAACTGCACGCCATTCAGGACGGTATTCAGGCGAAAATCGAGGCCAGCCAGAAAGAGACCGATGCGAAGGTCAAGTCTCTGCAGGAGAAGGCAGCCAAGGAACGCGGCGAGCGGAAAGCCAAGATCGAGGCGCGTATCGCCGAGCTGAAGGCTGATCATCAGCAGCGCATCGGTATCCTAAAGCAAGCCTGGGAACTCATCAAGGAAGCCCTGGCAGCTTAATAACCCTGGTCAGACACAGACATTGCAGCGAGCGGCAATTGTCGCTTGCTGCAATCTTTTTAACCGTTCAGTGAGAAGCAGGAGATAAGTTCGAGCAAGAATGACACTTTTATAGCACTTTAGATTCATGACGGCAACCCC
Organism: Anaerolineales bacterium; assembly: GCA_041912175.1. Lineage (GTDB taxonomy): Bacteria > Chloroflexota > Anaerolineae > Anaerolineales > UBA4823 > CAZAGA01. The sequence continues at coordinate 10,065 of JAYRNN010000327.1, forward strand.
CAAGGTTGGTATGCTTAGATCATAGTCAATTAGGCTTTTTGTGGATAGAAGTCGACTTGTCTGGTTCTTATGGTGTCGACAATCCATCCACAGAAGTGAAACGGTTAAGTGAGATTAATAAGGAGAACTAAATGATACCCGTAAAAGATGAAATAGCTACCCGGGAAACCCCGGTAGTAAATTATGTGCTCATCGCTATAAATGTCATCGTCTACCTGTTCATGGCGCTGGCCGGGCCGGCGACACAGGAAGCAATCGTGGCCCGATTCGCCATGATCCCGGCGCATTTCGCCGACGGGGTGACTCTGGCGGATGTGATGACCATTTTCACCAGTATGTTCATGCATGCCGGGTTAGCGCATCTCGGCGGGAACATGCTTTATCTGTGGATCTTCGGCGATAACGTAGAAGACCGAATAGGGCACTTCCGGTACCTGCTGTTTTACCTGATAGGCGGCGTGGTCGCTTGCCTGACCCATCTGGTCACCAACTGGGGTTCGGAGCTGCCAACCGTTGGAGCCAGCGGCGCGATCGCAGCGGTGCTTGGCGCATATCTGGTGCTTTTCCCTGCCAGCCGGATCGTGACGTTAATTCCATTGGGAAGATTCTCGCATCTGACCACAGCTCCAGCGTTCGTTTTCTTGGGTTTGTGGTTCATCCTGCAGTTATTTGAAGGTGTAATGTCTTTTGGCGGTACGGACGTCGCCGGGGTTGCTTTTTGGGCCCATGTAGGCGGGTTCGTTGCAGGGATGGTGATGGTCAAGCTGATGCCCACACAAGCTTGGCGAGAAAAAGCGTTAGCCTGGTAGGTGGGCATGAACAAATCCACCATTTCAATCGGGCGTATTTTCGGCATTCCGAATGTAAAGAATGACACTGCTATAGCACTGTAGATTCATGACAGCCTTCCCCATGGTTGGTATCCTGTACACAGTGATGAACGATAGTTTTGTCGAGACCCTAGAAGCCAAAAGAGGCGTCAGGGAAGATCAAGAAAAAGGAACACTGAGGTTTACAATGAATGCTCTGATTGGCGATCGTTTTCTCAAGCAATTTTTCGGAATATGCTTGCACCGACGCAGGATCATCCCTGCCAGCGAGGCGATGACCTTGCCTGCGAACGAAACAGATAAGCCTGATGAACCGGGCTGTACCACGAGAAGAAATCCGCCCGATACGGATGCGACGCTGGAGAATGAACAAACAGTTGAAGGCAACCAACTTGCCGTGCCTGATAACGGAACGGATCGACCAACGACTGATGATTATCCGCTCACTGCGGACGTTTGCCGGAATTAATGGAGGTAGATGATGGAAAAGTGTCTGGCATTCGTATTGGGAGGCGGGGGAGCGCGCGGCGCGATGCAGGTAGGCGCATTACGCGCCCTGTTCGAAGCAGGTTATAAACCGGATCTGCTGGTGGGTACGTCGATTGGAGCGGTCAATGCGGCCGGTCTGGCCTTCTGGGGTACAAACCAGGATGGGATTACCGCGTTGGAACGGGCTTATCAAAAAATGGAGGAAGGGCATCTGATGGAGCAGCGCCCCGACCAGTTGGCCTTCCACGCGCTATCCGGACGGCCAAATCGCCATGCCAGCCAACAGATTACAGATCTTGCTATCTCGATGGGAATAACGTCAGATATTCGTTTTGACCAGATGCCTCATGCCCGCCTGGCTATGATCGGTACTGACCTTGAATCGGGCAAGACGGTGATTTACGGCCAGGATCATAGCCAATCTGTTTTGGAGGGGCTGCTGGCTTCCACTGCCATTCCGCCCTGGTTTGCGCCGCTCGAGATAGACGGCGAATTTATTATCGACGGAGGCATCCTCAGCAACTTGCCTATTGAACCAGCTTTGACGTTGGGCGCGACCGAGATAATCGCCCTAGACCTGATGAACGATCCTGCTTCCCTCCCCAAAAATACCCTTGAGGCCACCCAACACCTTGAAAAGCTCGCCTTCGCCATCCTCCAACGCCAGGTTTTTGTGGAGACTGAATTAGCCAGGGCGCAAAAGGTGCCGGTGCATTACATGCAGCTAAAAAGCTCCCCTCCGATCCCGATCTGGGATTTCAGCAAACATCGAGAGCTCATCGAGATTGGCTATGAAATTGCCTCTAGGAAGATTCCGGATTGGATGAAGACCAGATAAGCCGAATCTGCTCACCAAGCTCTGATCAGCCCGGGTTAACGCGTTTTTGGTCCTGCCTTGATGAAGGAGAATTCAATACCCTAGGACAAGCTATAATCGATGATAATGGCGATCAATGAGCTCGCATGCGCTTTCAAAGTCGATCAGGAATGGATCGATTTGCAGCTGTGGAGAAGGAAGATTAAGGAAGATTAAGGAGGCGAACACAGTATGGCTCGTCGAATTCACGTTGTGATCAATCCGGCCTCTGGCAAACCAAAACCGATCCTGCATACCCTCAACGCGGTCTTTCGGCCGCGTGATATCGAATGGGAAATCTCCCTTACCCAAAAAAGCGGGGATGCGGAGCGGTTTGCCCGCCAGGCAGCAGAGAATGGGGTGGATATCGTGGCCGCTTACGGCGGCGACGGAACCGTGATGGAAGTAGCCCGCGGTATTATGGGGTTGGAAACACCGCTGGCAATTTTCCCCGGTGGAACTGCCAATCTCGTGGCAATAGAGCTGGAGATCCCCAGGAATCTCTCGAAGGCGGCCGAGCTGGCGGCCGATGAGCATTCGGCCATCCACTCGATCGACGTGGGCAGGTCTGGGGCAGGGTATTTCCTGGTGCGGGTTGGTACGGGTTTTCCCGCTCGCAAGGTCGAATACGCAGATCGCG
>JAYRNN010000328.1:0-4621 GCA_041912175.1 Anaerolineales bacterium
AAAATTTTACTTCTGTAGCGCCGAAACGTCAAGTTAAAATTTAATTAAAATGAACATAATCATAAATATTAAACGTCAGATCAAAATAAGTGGCTTTTGGGATGATTTGGGCGGCTAAGCCGCCCAAATCATCCCAAAGAGAAGACCTATTTCCACTAACCCGGATTCAAGTTATTTCTTGTAACATCCCGCTTAAATCGCGGGATATTTTTAGTCCCCAGAGACCGGCGTTTCTTTCAGCTTCGGGGCAGATTTTTTACTCTGCCGGATACTCCAAATGACGGCTACGAGCAGCAGGACGACAACGATCCAGCCCACCGCGTTCAGCGGGGAGTATTTCACCAGGATGGGCGCCGCCAGCAAGGAGACCAGGTTGACCACCTTGATCATCGGGTTCAGGGCCGGGCCGGCGGTGTCCTTGAGCGGATCTCCGACCGTGTCGCCGACCACGCCCGCTTTGTGGCGCTCGGAGCCTTTGCCAGTATTCTTCTCCAGGTCGCGCGGCTCGTCCTCGATCGACTTCTTGGCGTTATCCCAGGCGCCGCCGGCGTTGGCCATATAAACGGCCAGGAGCTGGCCGCTCAAAATGACGCCCGCCAGGAAACCGCCCAGGGCTTCCACGCCCAAGACCATCCCGATGATCAGCGGGGTAATGATGGACATGGTGGCCAGGGGGATCAACTCTTTCTGAGCGGAGCTCGTGGAAATCGATACCACGCGCGCATAATCCGGTTCTACTTTGCCTTCCCAGACGCCTGGGATGCGGAACTGGCGGCGGACTTCCTGCACGATCTGGCCCGCGGCGCGGCTGACCGCCCGGATCGATAATGAACCGAACAGCCAGGGCAGCGCTCCCCCGATCAGCAGCCCGATAAACACGTCCGTTTGCGAGACGCGGATCGATTCGAGTGGACCCAATCCGAGCGCCATCTGTACGCGCCCGACATCGGTGATATACGAGGCGAACAGGCTGACCGCGGCGATCACCGCCGAGGCGATCGCCACACCCTTCGTGATCGCTTTGGTGGTATTGCCGACGGCGTCCAGGTCGGCCATGATCTGGCGCGCCTTGCGCGTGTTCTCGTCTTCCATACCATGCCAGGCCATCTCGCCGATGCCATTGGCGTTATCCGAAATCGGCCCGTACGAGTCCATGGCGACATTATTCCCGGTATGGCTGAGCATACCGATGCCGATCATGGCCACCGCATACAGGACATAGGTTGCGCCTTGATCCCGGTACAGCAGCAGGGCAAAGATGAAGCTGATCGTAATCACGAGCAAAGCCCAAACCGAAGACTCCATGCCCACCGACAGACCGGAAAGGATGGTCGTGGCCGGCCCGGTCTCGGTCGATTCGACGATTTCTTTGACCGGCGGCTTCTTGGTAGAGGTGAAGTACGAGGTGAGCGGGTTGAAGATCACCGCCAGGCCCACGCCGATGGCCGTCAGGATCGCCAGGCGGTAGTCGTGGCCATAGAAATAGGCCACGATAAAGGCCCATATGACGGTGTTGATCGAGGAGACTTCATACGAGCGGAACATTGCTTCTTCTGCGTCATGGGCGCGCAGGAATTTGATGGGGAATTTCTCCCAAATTGGCACGGTGAAGGTGCCCAGGATCGAGCTGATCACGCCAATCCCACGGATAATCAAGGGATAAACGATCCACTTCAGACTATGGGTGGGATCGATAGCAACCAACGCCAGGCCCAAGATCAGGGCTGAAACGATGGTCACCTCATAGCTTTCAAAGATATCGGCTGCCATGCCGGCGCAGTCGCCCACGTTGTCGCCGACCAGGTCTGCGATCACTGCCGCGTTGCGCGGGTCATCTTCCGGAATGTCTTTCTCGACCTTGCCGACCAGGTCGGCGCCTACATCGGCGGCCTTGGTGTAGATGCCGCCGCCCACGCGCATAAAGAGGGCCAGCAAGGTGCCGCCGAAGCCGAACCCAAGCAGCGCATCGGGCGCCGCCCGGCCGAAAATGATGAAGATGACTGTACCGCCCAACAGGCCCAGGCCATCGGTCAACATCCCGGTGACGGTGCCGGCGTAATAGGCGATCGAAAGCGCCTCGTTAAAGCCGCGCCGGGAAGCGGACGCAACGCGCACATTGGCCTGGATGGCCATGCGCATGCCCAACTGCCCGACCGTCAATGAAAACAAGGCCCCGAGGATAAAAGCGCCCGTGCGACCGATCGCAATGATCATCTGCGTATTATTGGGGAACTCTTCGAGCGCTTCCTGGCTGGGAGGCACGATATAGACGCTGAAAAACAAGGCTACCGCCAGCAGCGCGATGGCCGGCAGGATGGTTTTCAGTTGGCGGCTCAGGTAGCTTTCCGCGCCGACGCGGATGGCATCCCACACCTTCTGCATTTCCGGGGTGCCTTTGTCTTTCTTCATCACAAGACCACGCAGCATCCATGCATAGATCAGGCTGATAATTGCCGTGACCACCACTCCTAAAATTGCGATTTGTTCGAAGCCATTCAGCCCATGCCGGGCCAATCCAAAAAGATCCATGTTTTCTCCCTTTCAATCAGTAGAATAAGCCTGACTTCATTTCGAATTAAACAATGCCTAATTTTAGACGAGTTTTCAGTCTAAGGCAAGATTAATCTTTGCCAATTATTTGTCAGACAAGTTTTGTGTGACATTTGACACAGTGAAAAAACTTTGATAAACTCTTTAATGTCTGACAAACTATCCGAGCAGTTTCATACCTTCAAGACCACAGAAAGAAACAATTTATGCCCAGCCTGCTTGTCCGTCATGCTGATCTCCTGGTAACGATGGATGACCGCCGCAGAGAAATTCCGGACGGCGGATTGTTCATCCGGGATGGTTTTATCGAGATGGCCGGAACAACGTCTGAGCTGCCGGGCGCGGCGGACGAAGTTTTGGATTTGAGCGGGCATATCCTGCTGCCGGGGTTGATTAACACCCACCACCATTTCTACCAGACACTGACCCGCGCCATCCCGGCCGCCCAGGAAGCGAATTTGTTCAACTGGCTCAAGACGCTTTACCCGATCTGGGGGCGGATGAAGCCGGCGGATATCCGGGTTTCCACGCAAACCGCCCTGGCAGAATTGGCCCTGTCGGGCTGTACCACCGCCTCGGATCACCTGTACATCTTCCCGAATGGCTCGAAATTGGATGATGAGATCATCGCCGCACGCGAAACCGGGCTGCGGCTGCACGCCTCACGCGGCTCGATGAGCCTGGGCGAATCCAAGGGCGGCCTGCCTCCCGATCACGTCGTTGAGCGGGAGGATTTTATTCTCAAGGACTCGCAACGGCTGATCGAGGCCTATCACGATCCAAACCCCGGCGCTTACACGCAGATCGTGCTAGCGCCCTGCTCGCCTTTCAGCGTCACGGCCGACCTGATGCGCCAAAGCGCCTCGCTGGCGCGCGAGTACGGCGTTCAGCTCCACACGCACCTGGCAGAAACGGAGGACGAGCAAGCCTTCTGCGAGGAAAAATTTGGCTACCGTCCAGTGGCCTATATGGAGCTGCTCAACTGGGTGGGCCACGATGTCTGGTTTGCCCATTCGGTGCACGTCAACCCGGCCGAAATCCAGGTTTACCGAGAAACAGGCTGCGGCGTGGCGCATTGCCCGACCTCGAACATGCGCCTGGCTTCGGGCATCGCCCCGCTGGTCGAGATGCTCCAGGCGGGCGTCAAGGTCGGCCTGGGTGTGGATGGTTCGGCGAGCAACGATGGATCGCATCTGCTTGGCGAAGTACGCCAGGCCATGCTGCTGGCGCGCTTGAAAGCCGCCCTGGGAGGGGCCTCGTTGTCGGGGCAGGATGCGCCGCCTCTGCTGACCGCCCGCCAGGCTTTGGAAATCGCCACCCTGGGCAGCGCGGCGGTGCTGGGTCGAGACGACCTGGGCGCTCTGGCGCCCGGAAAATGCGCCGATTTCTTCGCCGTCGACCTGAACCAGCTCGAATTCGCCGGGGCGCTGCATGACCCACTGGCGGCTTTGGTCTTCTGCGCGCCGGTAAAAGCCGATTACACCGTGGTGGGCGGAAAATTCGTGGTGAAAGACGGCGTTTTTGTGAATCTTGATTTGCCGGGCCTGGTGCGTGAACACAACCAGGCTGCCAGGCGGCTATTGAATGGTTAAAAGGATGAGCGCTTAATGGATCAGGAATTTTATTCTCGCCTCAGTCGCGATCTGGTGGATGTCGCCATGGGCCGCAAACCGGCCGATTTGGTGATCAAGCAGGGCAAGTGGGTGTGCGTCCAATCCGGCGAGATCATCCCAGGCACGGATATCGCCATCGTGGGGGAACGCATCGCTTATGTAGGCCCGGACGCAGCGCACACGATCGGGGAGCATACCCAGATTATCGAAGCGGACGGTCGATTTTTGACGCCTGGGTTACTGGATGGCCATATGCATGTCGAATCGGGCATGCTGACGGTGACGGAGTTTGTGCGGGCGGCGCTGCCGCATGGCGCCACCGGTATGTTCATCGACCCGCATGAAATTGCCAATGTCTTCGGCCTGGCAGGGGTCAAGTTAATGGTAGACGAGGCCGCCCAACAACCCATCCACGTCTGGGTGCAGGCGCCATCCTGCGTCCCGTCCGCGCCTGGGCT
>JAYRNN010000329.1:0-5479 GCA_041912175.1 Anaerolineales bacterium
AAATTGTGGCAAACTGGTATGAATATGACTCTGATGGACCGGCTGAACTGGATTCCGATGGCGTGGCTTGGTTCAACAATGGTAATGCAGTTCACTGCGCCAGGATCACTGAAATAACGAAGCGAGAATATAATGTTTTTAAGAAACATGGAATATAAGTAGTTGTATATATTGCATTTTCTAAAAAACTCTGTATAATACTCATATCAACAAATTAATAAACAACCGGTCAGGCGGAACCTGAAACCTAATTGGAGAATTATCATGGCAAAAGAATTATCACCCCACGCAGCAACCGCCGCAGCAATCCGCGAAGAACTCAAAACACTAAAAGTTAAAGCAAAAGTAACCAGCGAACGCTTCTCAATGGGCAACGCAGTAACCGTGTATCTGGAAGATATCAATCCAGCGATGATGGAAGCGATCAAGGAAATAACCTCAAAATACCAGTTTGGGACATTCAACGGCATGGAGGATTATTATGAAATGAACAACATCATTCAAGGGCTGCCGCAGGTGAAATATGTTCATGTGAGTAACCGCCCATCCCCAGCAATGAAGCTGAAAATAGCGGAAGCATTGAAAACAACTAAATACCCTGGATTTGCAGAGAAATCAAATTTCGAGGTGAGCGAATTGATTCATCAATTTTTCCGGAATGGTGAGTTCTGGAAAGAGCATTTAGCAGCATAATTTATCAATCATTGCAGTACGGGCCGGGCCGAACCCGGCATTCACAAGGAGAAAAACCATGAGAGTAAATCCAAAAACCATCCAAGCATTAGCGCTTTTCGCTGCAAAGAAAGATCCGCGTGAATACTTGATGAGTATAAACTTCGAGTTACAGCTTGAGAGAACAATTCTGACCGCTACTAATGGACATATTTTATTGGTAGTGAATGTTGATGAACCAAACGAGAAAGAGGACACGTTCCAGATACCGCCCGGATCGTTTCCGAAATCTGACATTGATCATGAAGTTTACCGCGGCGAGGATGGAAAAGTCTACATCACCAATGGCCTTACGAAAGTGGAAGTGACGCAAGCCGATCATGTGTTTTATCCGGATTTCAGGCGCGTAATACCATCAAATCCGGCGGAAAAAATAGAGCGCAAATGTTATGACCCGGAGTATACGATGCTCTTTAAGAAAGCGTCGAAGTTGCTTGGCGGATCCCAATACCCGGTTATTCATCCAAATGACATTGTAGACATCGGATTAAGTAATGCGATTGGAGTTCAAATGCCGCTTAGATATGAGGTGATCAAATCTGAGGGAGTTCCGATAATGGATGTTTCACCAAGCTGGCTGGAAGTGCCGCAAAAGCAGCCGGCAAAAGTCATAGATATTGTTGAGCAGAAAACCACTTAGTTTTATCATTCATAATTCCAAGAAGGGGCGAAAGCCCCTTTTTCATCAGCAATTAAAAGGATATTAATGCCATGGATGAAGAGAAACCGCACGGATTGGCAGGGAGGCCGAGCAACGCCAGAAAGCCGGGTGATGAAAAAGCAGAATCATATATTCATGCCCGGTGCAAAACCGCAGACAAAGCCGCCTGGGTTAAAGCGGCTCAGGCTAAAAAAATGAAGCTTACTGATTGGATTATTGAAGTCTTGAATGCGGCAATTAATAAACAATGAGGTGCAAATGCTAACAGCTAAAGAATGGCCTGAAATTGAAAAAGCAGTCTCCGCAGGAGAGTTGCAAACTTTTAGAACTAAGAAAGAAGCGGAATCATGCGGCAAACAATATGGGTGGAAAATTTCTTCACGATTTGTAAGAAGATTTGAAATTGTATGGATTGTAGCAAAAAAAGATTTCCAGCCAGACTACGAAGGTGATATTAAATTTGATGTTATCAGGACGCCTATGCTTAGATGGGATAACAAGGACGGAATAAAATTCTGTCCTGTTGTCAAATTCAGGAAACACAGCAGCAAAGAGTTATAAATAGATCGGATATGATACCTAATTGAAAAAGGGCGCGTTCAACGCCCTTTCATTCCAACGCAAATAAAAACCCTTTTAAGCTGCTTTCCTGGTTGGTCTTGGACCACCGACAGTTGTTCCGGCAGAGCGAGCCATTTGGTCAGCTTTGTTCCGATCCTGAGAAATCACTTCACCTTGTTTAGTTAAGTTCCATCCGTCAGCGCTCCAAGGATTGTCACCACCACCGCCGAATGAACTTGAGCCGGTTGAATTTCCGGATTGGCTTGCTGGCCACCAATGGCGTTTCTTTTGCTGCATTTCGGAAAGCCATACTTGGGGATCAATGCCTGGAGTCACGCCAACTTGATCGCGTGTGACTACCCGCCCATCATCAGTAATATCAAACATCGCGTCAGCGTACATCAGGGCATCGTCATAGGCTTCGGGGATGATCTTTGCCGCGACTGCCGCTTCACGAACTTTGTCATGAATGGTGCGTTTACGGTCTTTGGCTTTTAATTCACCGGAAACCCCCCTCTCAGCTTCGAGTTGGTCTTTTGCCTGTTTCAATTCACGCTCAAGCGGACCGAGTTTTGTACGCAAACGACCTTCAACTATTTCGTTAATCTTGGCTTCGTCTATTTTGCCAGCTGCGGCGGCTTCCAGTTCTTTTATGCGGTCAAGCTGGGATAGCAAATCAACAGGATCATGATCACCAAGCAGCGAAAACTTTTCCTTCAGCGCTTTGTGATCTGCACGCTCTTTAACGAGTGCCGTGGTAACTTTGTCGATATCGCCCTGGGTTTTGATGCCTTCCACGCCGGTGAGCAGGAATGATCCATCAGATTGCTCGGTATAGAGCGAATGAAAATGTGCTTCCAATCCGTCCAATGTGGTTAGTTTGATTTTTAGTGCCATGCTTTACTCCTCCATTAATTTAAAAATTTACTTACATCCAAACCCGCACGTTCAAAAGCGTCAGCGTCCCGTCTTGCAATCTCCTTCAGTGTTAACGTTGTTCCATCAACTTCGATAAACCGATCGAGCGTCAATCCGCCCTTTCTGAATAGCTCTGCCCGAGTTTTTCCCAGGGTATCAAGCTGAAAATCTTGCGACTGAGTTTTAAGCCAGTCGTTGTAATTGGTTTTGGCCGGAACCTGCCCGACCAATTCGCGTACACGATTACGCGCCCATTCGTCAAATTGGCCTTTTGTGCCATGCGGCAAATCATCACGATTATCGATGGATCCAAGATCATTCTTTGAAGCATATTCTTTGACGAGCAACCGCTGAGTGGTTGGCTTTGATGGCCTTTCACCGATATCTTGTCCAAGGTACATTACACGCGCTGACCGGCAACCAATATGGATTGGTGGCTGCGGGCCTTCTCCGGGTTTAAATAACTTTCCATCCAAGCCCTTGCAATTCTTGACTATAATACCACTTGCTGTGTATAATCCTTGACTACTTTGGAGTGTATAAACATGACAACGCCTAAACTCGCGCTTCACGCTAACGACATAATCCTCGAATACAGATCCGGCATCAGCGCCAGAGAACTTGCAAGAAGATATGGAACCTCCACCACTACTGTCACTTCCTTGCTGAAGTCTGCTGGTGTTATGCATGTCCTCAAAAGAGGACAGAGCGATATCGATATTGTTGATGATGCAGGAACCGCTGTCCGGCTTTTTAATTCCGGCGTTAGACCATCCGTGATCTGCACTATGCTTAAGCGAGCAAGGTCTAAAAGTTGGATGTATTCCACTCTCAAAAAACATGGATGCGATCTTAGAGGTCTTGATGGATTCAAACCATCCGACGAACAAGTTATTAACAAAGCCAAAAACAGAGAAAACTCTCTCAAGATTAATGAAGCCGAAAAGGTTGTTTTTGATATCCTTGCTTCCAGAGGGTATTCCGTCACATCTCAACTGGCTATCGATAGATACAATATCGATTTTGCCATTCATTCCCACGCCGTCGCCATAGAAGTCTGCTGCCGTGGCACGTCTGCTAGATACAGGCATGACGGATGGCTTGTTGAGAGAATCAAAAAGTTGTCCGATCATGGGTGGCACACTTACGTTCTTATCGCTCATGATCATTCCGTCATTTCTTCTTACGGAATAGACGACATGATTGAGTGGATCGAGTTCTCCAAGAGGCAAAAAGCCCATAGGCGTCAATATAGGATGGTTAGGTGTCCCAGTGAGCTTATTTCCACTGGCTGTAGTGATAGTGATGACCTCGCCTTCATACTGCGACCTAAAAACACCTTCAAGTACACCGCATGACTCGACCAGAGTTTCATACGGGAAGCATGTCAAAGTTGTGCGACCATCTAGCGTAGCCACGTATTCTTCTTTTTCGATAATGTCAGAATTGGCAAGCGCAACCTCTTGCCGCGTGTTGCTAGTAATATGTTGAATTGCGGTTCGCACCATCGTGTTTACTGATCCGCGTGTTATTTGCGTTATGCCGTCCGTTCCTTTTGCGCGAGCCGTTCCGAATAGATCCCTGGTGACTTCCTGCGCCGTTTTGCCTTGAACGATACCGGAGGACACCGCCTTATTGATCCTTGTGACATCGCTATCGTGCAAGCTTTCAATCCAATCCGCCAGAAGCTTGCCCTCAAATGGCCGCTCGGTAACGATTGACTTCAATGTTTCAGGGTGCGGGATCACGGTATCGAGAATCACCGGCGACACGCTGGTAATCAGAAACGTGTAAAACTTTGCTTCTTGCTCGACCAACTCCAAGGCTTGCTCATCAAGAAGCGACCCAGCCGCCTTCCACGCTTCTCCACGAATCTCAAAAATGACGCTTTGAAGCTGTGATAGCCGGTTCCAGTCTGAGGAAGTTATCACCCCTTCTTTATTGCCAAACTTTGACAAAATTTTCCCGGATATTTCATCCTCGGTTTCATCAAGAAGTTCGTTGATCTTGTTCCTGATCCCGGATGAATAGCGCAGGATATACGTCTGATGTCGTAGCGCAGCGTCGTACATCTGTTGATTAGAGGTTCCCATTAGCTATTCCGATACGCGGCCTGTGAATGAATCCGTATTCTTTGCTGGCTGCTAGACGGGCAGCGATTGCTTCCTCGAATGTCGTGAAATATCCGAGGTTGATTTGTTTTGCGTTAATTTTGATATATGCACGCCACTTTCCTTTATTAAAATTAACCCCTGAATGGCCGGATGTATTATTGCTACGTGTAATAGCATTCCTGTGATTAACAGACTGCGAAACATCACGTAGGTTGGATATAGCGTTGTTCGTTCCGCATCCATCGATATGATCGATATGATTCTCTGGCCATTCGCCGTAGACATAAAGCCATGCGAGGCGGTGTGCGTAGTACATCTTGCCGTTGATGGAAATCTGAATATAGCTAGTGTTTGCCCCTTTTGGTGTCCAAACACTTCCAGCAACCGCGCCGATTTTGATGTGGCTACTTCGCCGCGTAAGATTAGTAAAAACTCCCGTATCGTGATCGTAGCGAAGTAGTTCCTTTAGTTCGTCTTGTGTAATCATGTATCC
>JAYRNN010000330.1:0-7834 GCA_041912175.1 Anaerolineales bacterium
TCAGGTTTAGATGTTTTATGTGGAATGGTTCTGATACTGATCTAGAATTATTGTGAATAACATCACAATAGGGTGGTTTTTGTCACTACGGATATGGTGACATATGACACGTGCTTTTTTTCGCGATGGGGTTATACTAGCATTTTTGGGGATGGTTGTTGCGCTAATCTTGCAATAACTTTGCCACGGATACGGAATTTCCTATGAACCATTTTCTCCTGGTAGCTGCAATTGTTTTCTGCGCCTATCGAGCTATGCGCGCGGCGCGATTAATTAACGTTACGATCTGGCTGGCAGTGACTAGTGCGCTGTCTGCAGTGCTCATTTACTTGCTAGGCGCGCCAGAAGTGGCGGTCATCGAGCTGAGTGTTGGAGCAGGCCTGGTGACGGTTTTGTTTGTATTTGCCTTCAGCATCACAGGCGAAACCACGGTCGACGAAAAGACATTACTGCCGCGCTGGCTGGTCTGGGTTCTGGCGCTGGCGATCGTCTTGGTTCTAGCCTGGCTGATCTTACCAGTACGTGGGGAACCGATCTTGGCCATCCGTACAGGATTGCCTATGGCAATTGAACCGGATTTCGGCCACATGCTCTGGCAGCAGCGCGGTCTGGATGTTTTGGTGCAGATGGTGCTCATCTTTGCCGGGGTCATGGGCTTGCTGGGGTTGTTGTCGACATCTGGGCCAGGCTTTCAGAGCGCCCGGCGCGAGTCTGCCTTAAGCCTTCCTCGGGAGGAACAACCCATCTTGGATGAGGAGTTCGACCTGGAAACGCCTGAGATGGATCATCCGAGTGGACATCATCAGCCGGTCGGTGAAGTGAATCAAAATGCTTCCTCTGAGGAGGTGAAAAAATGATGGGTTTGTCGCCCATGAACATCACCATGTTCGGTGTGATCTGCCTATTGGGGGTCGGATTATATGGCTTATTGGCGACGCGTAACCTGATCAAGATGGTAGCCGTGCTGCAAATCCTGGTCAAGGCTGCGGTGATCGCCCTGGTGTTAGCTGGACGAGTAAGCGGCCGGATCAACTTGAGCCAAAGCCTGGCAGCGACTGTGATTGTGGCTGATACCGTCGTGGCAGTGATTGGGCTGGCGCTGGCGGTGCGTGTACGCCAACGTCTGGGCACCCTGGACGTGACGGATCTATCGAGCTTGAAAGGCTAGCCGTGGCTGCAGCATTGATCTTGCTCACAATTGGTTTACCCTGGCTAGGAGCCGTGTTGGCGTGGGTGTCCGGTTGGAAACGGCTGGCATTCCAGCATACAGCCAGGCTCCAGAATACCCTTGCTGTGTTGTTTTCGGCCCTGGCCGGAGCAGCTTCTCTGGCGCTGATTGGTTTTGCGACCAATCAAACGGTGATCCGTATTCCGATGGGCGCCTATTTTGGCGACTTGACTTTTGTGCCCAATGGACTTGGGGTGTTCCTGGCCGCGGTGGCGGCGGTAATCGGCAGCCTTGCAGTGATTTTCTCGATCGACTATATGCACGGCGACTCAGAACTTGGCCGGTATTACTTCCTGGTCTTATTCTTTATTGGGGCGATGGCAGGGTTGGTGCTTAGCGGTAGCTTGTTGTTTATGTTCGTTTTTTGGGAGATCACCGCTTTATGTTCTTATGGGTTGATCTCTTATTACAACGATGATCCTAAGGCCGTAGCGGGTGGGATTAAGGCGCTTGTCATCACCCAATTGGGCGGAGTGGGGCTGTTGGGAATGGCCCTTTTTGCGCATGCGTATTTTGGTAGCTATGAAATCAATCTCTTCCTGGCAAAAGCCGGCTCACTGCCTGTTGGACCGCTGAGCGTTTTAGCATTTGGGTTGTTAATCGCAGCGGCCGCCAAGTCGGCCCAGGTACCCTTCCATACCTGGCTTCCAGATGCGATGGAGGCGCCAACACCGGTCAGCGCCTTGATCCATGCCGCGACTATGGTTAATGCGGGCGTATATGTCCTGGCACGTTTTTACCCCGCCTTTGCCCCCGTGCCATATTGGAAGCTGGCTGTGATCACGGTTGGTGTGTTCTCGGTCGTTTTGGCTGCCTTAATGGCTATGGTTGCAACAGACCTTAAGCGCGTCCTGGCTTATTCCACGATCAGCCAACTTGGCTACATGGTTTGTGCAGTGGGTGTGGGCGGAATTTTTGCCAGCCAATTTCATTTATTGAGCCACGCCGTGTTCAAAGCATTGCTTTTCCTGGGCGCCGGCGCAGTCATTCATGCCCTGAAAACGCGCGATATGCGCAAGATGGGCCGCAGCCAGGCCAACCTGCCTTTCGTACGCGCCGTGTTCATTATCGGCGCCCTGGCGCTGGCCGGATTGCCTATTCTGAATGGCTTCTGGAGTAAGGAGTTGGTGCTCGAAGCCGGACTGATGGGAGGCCCGCGCTGGGCGTTCCTGTTGGAGTTGTTCGCGGCCGGGCTGACCGCTTGCTATACATTCCGCATGGTCTGGTTGGTCTTTTTCGAGAAATCGGTGGTCGAGCCCACGCAACCCCCTCACGACGCCCCGCCGGCCATGCGCATTGCCCTGGCCTTGTTGGCGTTAGGTGTCCTAACTACCTGGCTGTTGGCCGGGCCGTTGAGCCAACTTTTGAGCGATACCATGCCTGCGTATGGAATTGAGCCCGAATCTACTATCGAGATCGTGCTCACCATTTTACGCGCTCCAGCGACCTGGGTTGCACTGATCGTGATTGCGCTTGGATTAGCCGCCTGGTGGGGGCGCGAGCGGCTCACCGGGTTGACAAAACGCCTTTCCTGGCTGGCGGATTGGTCGGCGGCCGGCTTTGGTTTTGAAGCGCTGAACCGTTGGATTGTCGAGCGCGTGCGCGGCGCGGCTGGGGATCTGGCTGTCCTGCAAACCGGCCAATTAAATTGGAACCTTTTCGGCGCGGTAGCCGGTTTACTGGCTGTGCTGGCCTGGCTGGCATGGGTTATTTATTAGGTTGATTATCTGCTCATGGATATTACATTTTTCCCGTTGATAATTGTCATACCATTGGCGGCTGCGCCGTTGATTTACTTGACCGGTCGACTCGGTTGGCGCCTGGAGAAGCCTTTCCTGGAAAGGCTGACCGGTTGGATAACAGTGGCAGCATTTATTGCGAGCGGTGTATTTTTATCCCTCGCGATCCAACAATACAAGTCGGCAGGTCCGCAATCTATCATGGTTGAGGCCATCGCTTTGCAATTCGATGGCCTAAGCATTTTACTGGCAGTTGTTGCTTTGGGATTAGGTGGGTTGGTAGCAATCTATTCGCTTGCATATATGAAGGGCGAGGCGGGCGCGGAAAAATATTTTGCCATGCTGGCGGCCATGGTTGGCGTCATGGTCGGTCTGGGTTGCGCCAGCGACTTGTTCAATCTGTGGGTGTGGTTTGAGGCGATGGCGGTCAGCTCTTACTTGCTGGTTGTTTTTTACCGCGCCCAACCGGCTAGTCTGGAGGCGGGCGTCAAATATGTCATTCAAAGTTCAGCTGGCTCGGTGCTGGTCTTGGTAGCAATCGCCCTGGTATTGATGCAGACTGGAACAGTGACCCTGACTGAGATCGCAGAGCAAGCTACGGCTGTGCCGGTGCTCCTGGCTGCAGGAGCGCTGTTTGTGGTAGGATTTGGCGTCAAAGCAGCCCTGGCGCCGCTGCACACCTGGCTACCCGATGCGCATACACAGGCCCCCAGCGGTATCAGCGCCATGTTGTCTGGTGTGGTCATCGAAGCAGGTCTGATCGCTATGTTGCGCGCCTTAGGACCATTATCCGGTATCGACGGTCGTGGGTATCCCGCGGCTACGTGGGGCTGGATTCTGATCGGGGTGGGCGCGGTGAACATGTTGGTCGGCAATTTGATGGCGCTCAGGCAAACCCAGGTAAAACGGTTATTGGCATTCTCTAGCGTCAGTCAGATGGGTTATATCCTGTTCGGTGTGGGTGTTGCGCTATATGCAGGCCAACTTGCTGGGGTGCAGGGGAGCATGTTCCACCTATTCAATCACAGCCTAATGAAGGGCCTGGCCTTCCTGGCGGTGGGGGCATTAATGTTCGCCGTGAGCCAATCCATCCAGACAGTTTCCGGCGACCACGGCCCCATAACGATTGCACAGATGGGGGGCGCTGCCCAGCGCTTCCCGATCGTCGCGCTGGCGCTCAGCCTGGCGGTTCTCGGCCTGGCCGGGTTGCCGCCCCTGGCAGGTTTTATGTCAAAATGGCAGGTATTTGTAGCCGGGTTTGACTCGCGCAACCTGGTGATTAGCTTACTGGTGGTCTTTGCTGCTTTAAACAGCGTGTTATCGTTGGCCTATTATGCCCCATTGGTCAATTCAGTCTATAAAAGAAAAATGACGCCCAACATGCAAAACGCTGCCGCGATACCTTGGACGATCAGCCTGCCGTTGGTGGTGTTAGCTCTGGGCGTGGTAATTCTTGGCCTGTGGCCGAGCCTGGCAGAGTGGCTGACCAGCGCAGCCGGCAAGGCAATCCTGGGTTCTTTCGGGTGGTGAAGTATGCTTAAACATTTATTATCGCCTCCCCTGGCTTTCTTGGTCTTCGTGACATTAAGCGCGGCCCTCTATGCGGTGGGCCGTTACCTGGCGGGGCCCCAGGCGCCTTCTGCGCTAAAGTCCAGCCTGTATACGGGCGGTGAAGCGCCAGATAGCCCGGATAGCGCGCCAGGATACCGTCCTTTCTTTCTCAGCGCCTTGTTCTTCGCAATTTTGCACCTGGGGGTGCTGATGATTGGCTATGGCGGGTTCACCTGGATGACTGGTATCTATTTGGTTGGCCTGATCCTGGCGCTAATTGCGCTGGTTTTGGGATGAAGGAGTACTGATGAGCGTATCTTTGGAAGAGACTTTGACCCAAGCGGTTGAAGGCATTAAGAGCTGGGCGCGGTTGAATTCACCCTGGGCCATCCATTACAATAGCGGCTCATGTAACGGCTGTGATATCGAAATTCTGGCGACTCTCACGCCGCGCTATGATTTGGAGCGGCTGGGCGTCAAGCTACAAGGCAGCCCGCGCCATGCGGATATTTTGATCTGCACCGGACCTGTGACGCGCCAATCACGCGAACGGTTGCTTCGCATTTACGAACAAATGCCGAACCCGAAATATGTCGTAGCAGTTGGTTCGTGCGGTATCTCTGGCGGTGTTTTTCAGGGCTGCTATAACATTGTTGGCTGTATTGACGAGGTGATCCCTGTGGATGCTTATATCCCAGGCTGCCCGCCCCGCCCTGAGGCGATTATGGACGGGGTGATCAAGCTGTTGCAAAGCCTGAAAACTGGAGGCGCGCGATGAGCACCGAATCTCTCTTGCAGACAGCCCAAGAACTCCTGGCCGGCTGGAGCCTGGAAACCCGCACCCCCGAGGCGAACCGGGTTGACGTCATCATGAAAGCAGATGATCTCCCCGCGGCTGCAGCGGCCCTGGCCGGAGTACGCTGGGGTTACCTGGCGGCAATCACCGGCCTGGATAACGGTCCCGAAAGCGGCGTCATTGAAGCGCTTTACCATTTCTGTAGTGGGGCGGCGGTGGTTACCCTGCGTATCGGCCTGCCGCGCCAGGCGCCGCGCCTGCCCAGCGTATGCGATTCTATTCCATCCGCCACACTTTACGAGCGCGAGCTGATGGAAATGTTTGGCGTAGATATCGTAGACACACCCAATCGGCAGCGCTTGTTCTTGCCGGATGATTGGCCAGATGGCGTCTATCCGTTGCGTAAAGATTACCGACCGCAGCCCCTTCCCGCTGAAGAGCGCCAGGTCATCCGGCCGGTTGTTGAGAGCTCCCAGCCGGCTACATTTATGGTCCCCATCGGCCCACAACACCCTGCGCTCAAAGAGCCTGGCCATTTTGATTTCACGGTAGATGGCGAAGTCATCACCGGAGCTAGTGTGCGCTTGGGATACGTCCATCGCGGCATCGAGAAAGCCTGCGAAGAGCGCAGTTGGGTGCAGTGCCAATACCTGCTGGAACGCATTTGTGGGATATGCTCGCATTCCCATGCTTATGCATATTGCCTGGGCGTCGAGCGCCTGGCGGGGGTAGAAGCGCCCCCGCGCGCACAGGCTATCCGTGAGTTGGTAGCTGGCCTGGAACGCATTCACAGTCATTTGTTATGGGTGGGTGTGGCAGCTCATGAAGCGGGCTTTGACACGTTATTCATGTATTCCTGGCGCGATCGAGAGACCGTCATGGACTTGCTGGAAACTTTGACCGGCAACCGGGTCAATTATTCCGTCAATGTCCTGGGCGGTGTAAAATATGATGTGGAACCGGCGCATGCCGATAAAATCCGGCGTGGGATTGATTTCCTCGAAAAGCGCACCCATCATTACCTGCAGGTGGTCACGAAAGACGCCGCCTTCTTACAGCGCACCCGAGGGATTGGTGTGATTACTCAGCAAGAGGCCGAGCGGCTCGGTCTAATTGGCCCCACTGCGCGCGCTTCTGGCGTTGGGCGGGATATCCGCGTAGAAGCGCCATATGGCGCTTACCAAAGGTTCCCCGTGAGTAGTGTACGTGAATCGGCCGGCGATCTAGAAGCGAAGTTCATTGTGCGTATCAATGAGCTGTTTGTAACCTATAAGGCCATCCAGGTAATTCTCGATAATCTACCTGAGGGAGAATTAACCACCCGTATCTCGCGCAAGATCCCGGCCGGCGAAACCATCAGCCGAGTCGAAGCGCCGCGCGGCGAGTTATTCTATTTTATAAAGAGCAATGGAAGCGACAAGCCAGAGCGCATTCGTGTCCGGACTCCGAGCATTAATAACTTCACTTCAGTAGTCAGTATGGTGGTCGGTCATCAACTGGCGGACGTGCCGCTGATCCTGGCGGGGATCGATCCATGTTTCAGTTGTAACGACCGGTAGCGGCGGGTATCGAACGCTGGTTTACTCGCCTCGGAGCTTTGCATGAACGATTTACAGACTGTTGTCACATTTTTGTTCTTCCCTAGCGGATTATTCGTTATGTTATGCGGCATGGCCTATGAGTGGGTGGATCGCAAAGTTGTCGCCCGCCTGCAGAATCGGATCGGGCCACGCTGGTTTCAACCGCTGGCAGACATGATCAAGCTGCTTTCGAAAGAAGAAATTGAACCCGCAGGGGTCAATCGGCTCCTTTTTATTGGTTTGCCCGTTGTGGGCCTGGCCGGGGCATTGACCGCCGCTCTGTATGTGCCGTTGGCCGGTTTAACGCCGCCCTTTAGTTTCAATGGCGATCTGATCGTGGTCTTATACCTGCTCAGCCTGTTGACGATCTGCATCGGCCTGGCTGGCACGATCACGCCCAACCGCTTCTCGATGATTGGCGCGACACGCGTCCTGACCCAGGTCTTTTCTTACGAGGCGCCTTTCTTACTGGCTCTCTTAGGCCCAGCAATGGCAGCAGGGAGTTGGACAATTGCTAGCATAAACTTTTATGCCAGCACACGCTGGCTGTTGCTGACTCAACCGCTGGGTTTTGTAGTGGCGCTGATCGGATTAATGGGGAAGCTGGAATTACCGCCGTTCGATGCGCCCGAAGCAGAAACCGAAATCGTGGCTGGCGCGTTAACGGAATACAGCGGGCGTGGCCTGGCGCTCTTCAAATTGGGCAAAGCAGTTGAACTGATCGTCGGGCTGACTTTGGTGGCGGCTTTTTTCTTAGGTGGGATCAACGGCCCGGCAGAATTCCTTATCAAAACGCTCGGGTTGCTTATCGTGATGGCCGGGATATCCGCTTTGATGACCCGCTTTCGGATCGATCAAGTGGTGCGTTGGTGGCGTTATGGAGCCTTGTTGGTGTTGGTTCAGGTCTTGGCGATTATCGCCTGGCAGATCTGGAAAGGAA
>JAYRNN010000331.1:0-23216 GCA_041912175.1 Anaerolineales bacterium
GATAATGCCTTGTTTCAACACGGTTAAATCATTTTTCAAAAGAATGAAATCGGCGGCTTCTTTTGCGACATCCACTGCATTATCGACCGAGATCCCCACATCCGCGTTATGCAGTGATGGCGCATCGTTGATTCCGTCGCCCATATAACCCACAACGTGCCCCATTTTTCGTAGCGCCATCAAAATCCGTTCTTTTTGATTCGGATCTACCTCGACAAAGAGGTTTGATCTCTCAGCCGATTGCAACAGCGCCTCATCACTCATGCGGTTGAGCTCAGAGCCCGTCATCACCCCAACCGGTTCCATGCCGACTGACCTGGCAGCGTGGATCGCAACAGGTTTATTGTCGCCCGTAATGATCTTTAATGCTACCCCAAGTTTGGCCAATTGCTGAATCGTTTCCTGGACATCGCCTTTTGGTGGATCAAAAAATTCTAAAAACCCCATAAAGGTCATGCTGTCTTCGTCATCCTTATGAAAGGTTCTCCGTGTTCCAGCTTCAGCAGCCGGGAATTGCCTGGTCGCCAATCCCAACACTCGGAATCCTTCCAAACCGGAGCTATTGAAACGGTTCTCCAATTCAGCTCGAATGTCCTTGGTAAGTGGAATCTCAAGACCATTTTGATGGATTTGGGTACATACTGCCAGCACATTTTCAAATGCCCCTTTGGAAATCAAAATCAAGGGGGAATCTGGTATCGCACTGTCTTGCACGATGACGCTCAATCGTTTTCGAACGAAGTCATAGGGGATTTCGTCGATTTTTAGGAAGTTTCTGGCCTTGGATTTTTGCTCATCCTCAAAGCTGTTGACAATCGCCTGGTCCAGTGGATTGATCATTCCAGATTGAAAGAAAGCATTCAGATAAGCCAAGCGATGCACATCTTCGGAAGGATTCTGTTGGGCATCCAGAGTCTTGTCCAGTTGCACAACCCCGACGGTTAGCGTGCCGGTTTTGTCGGTGCACAGGATGTCCATGCTGCCAAAATTTTCGATCGCGGCCAGACGGCGCACGATAACGCCGTTTTGGGCCATCGCCTGCGACCCTCGGGAAAGATTGATATTAATAATGGCCGGGAGTAATTGGGGTGTTAGACCTACCGCCAGGGCGATCGAAAAAAGCAGAGAATCCAGGAATGGCTTGTGTAGGAATATGTTGAATGCAAAAATAATCAAAACCAGAAAGAGCATGATCTCTGATAACAGATACCCCAGTCGCCAGATGCCGCGTTCGAATTCCGTTTCGGGTGGTCGCAGGTTTAGCTTATGCGCAATTTGACCGAACACAGTCCTCGTTCCGGTCTGGACGACCAGCGCCTCTGCCTCACCACTGGTCACGTTCGTGCCCATAAATACCGTATTGGAGCGTTCTGCCAGGCTGGCGCTCTCGGCCAAGATTCCGACCTTTTTTTCAACCGGGAAGGTTTCTCCGGTCAGCACCGCCTGGTTAACAAAGAAATCCTTCGCTTCCAGGATTACGCAATCGGCAGGGATCAGACTTCCGGCTGATAACACCACCACATCTCCTGGGACGACTTGTTCGGCGGCAATACTGGCGATCTTGCCGTCTCTGCGCACCAGAGCTTTGTGCGAGACTTGAGCGCGCAGTATTTCGGCAGATTTATTAGCATTGTATTCCTGGACAAAACTTAAACTTGCGCTGCCAAGAATAATGATCAGGATGACCAGTGCATCGACCCAATCTTTGACAAAGGCAGAAATTATAGTCGCCAGAATCAGAAGTAGAACGATTGGACTTTTAAATTGGTTTATGAAAAGAAGAAAAGGGGCGCTCTTGTGAGCGTGTGATAATTGATTTGGGCCGAATTGCGCAAGACGTTGTTGGGCTTGTGCAGTGGTCAGCCCGCCCGGGTTGCTTTCCAGCGATGTGATCAGGGAATCAACCGTGCTATGCCAGTAAGGAACACGAATCTGGTCTATTTTAGTCCACCTAAATCCGAGATGAGCACCCATCCAATTATCGAATTTTGAGGTCCCGTGTATTCTACCAGCACGCATTCACGGTTAAAATCATCGAACCGTCTTTCAGAAGGTAAAAAGCGCACCGGACCTTTTTCTGGGATTTTACCAATTGCATTGAAGGTTTCATAGCAACCATTTCGCGCCCAGACATCTCGCAAGGCCACTCCTGCTTGAGGGGTGGGTGTCAGTGTAGGCGGAGGGGTCGGCGTGATGGTTGGAGTGACTGTGGCGGTTTGTGTCGGGGTCAATGTCACCGTCGGAGTCTGGGTAAAGGTGGGCGTGGTGGTCGGGATGCGGGAAATCTGGTAAGAACGCCAGCCGTTTCGCACCAACAATCCTGCCAATAAAATCACGATCAAGATCGCGCCAATCCCGAGTACCCGCAATCCCATCCGAGTGTTTTGGTAGCGAGACAGCGAGCGCTTTAAAGCGGATACTCCGGGATCATTCGGGTATTTGCTCCGTACCTCTGCGCTGATCCGCCAGGATTCGGTAGGCCATTTTTTGTGATTTTCATAGGATGCTGTAGCGTTTGCCAATTCGTCTGACAAGCGTTGTGTCTCGCGAATGATTTTATCTACATCATTATTGAGCCGGTCCAGACTGTCGTCCATCCCCTCCAGGTTGCGAATCTGGTCAAGCTGCTGTTTGGCTTGGCGCGCAAAGAACAGTGTCTCCTCGATCGTTGCGCTGCGCTCCGATTGATTTTTTAGGTTACGCGCTTGTTCTTTTAAGGGACTCACAACGCGTGGGATTGAAGCTTCGAAGCGAGTCCTTAATCGTTGTACTGCCGGGTTTTCGCCTTGTTCGCTGGAGAGGTTATCCAGGTCGTTTTTTACCTGGACTAGAATTTTGGGATCATTTACCGAAGAATTTAAAACTTCGTTGATCGAGCGTAAAGTTTCTTTATATTTGCGAATTGCCTGAGCCCGGTCTGCATATTTTGGTAGTCCAGTAGCCCGGTAGGCAGTCTCGACTGCATCGATGGCCTCGTCGATTTGGCCGGCGCGAAACATCTTCAGGCCATCTTGATAGGCGTTTTCAGCATCGATATTTTCCTGTAGTTTTTGCTCAAACTCCTGGCCTTCTTGCCAGCGTTGGATGCCCATCTCGCGTAAGACCGTCTGAGCTTTCACGAGTAGATTCAAAGCATCAGTATAGCGGCCCACTCGTGCGGCCGATTGCGCTTTCCCATAGGACGAAGCAGCCTCGGCAGGCAGCGCAACGGATGGGATATAACCCGTACGCAGGTAATTGTCGGCTTCTGTGCGGTGCTGCTTGGCGCGCTCCCAACCCGGCTCGATCTGCAGAACCCGGTCGTATAGTTTGATCGCTTCGGAAAATCGTCCACTGTAAAACATTTTTTCGGCGGATTCCATCTGTTCGTCTGCCAGCGATGCGTGGCTGGGCAGGTCGGGAAAAGCGCCATTATCTGTCTGAATATTTTTGCCAACCGACCGGTTTTCTGTGATTCCCTGGGCTGAGGGTGACGTGTGTAGGGAGCTATCCGCCTTTTCTTCCTCGGCGTCCTCTTGCTGGCGAATACGAGCTTTTAAATCTTTCCGCACGCTCTGCATGCGACCGCGCTCAGCGATGGCAAGACTCTGATAATCATCTGAATTGAGATAATCATCGATATCCAACATCAGCCGGCGCAGCTCAGCAAGCGGCGGTGTATCTAGGATTAGCAAATCGTTGACGCGATTTTCGAAAGTTTCAACACGGCTCATTCTGTTTTCTCGATTAATTCATGATATACGGCCTGTAAGTCTTCACGTAACCGTGATATCCGGCTGTAGCTTCCGGATAATATTTGTTCCAGGACTTCTTTTAAGGATGGCGGAAGACGTTGGTCGTCGTATGTCCATTGGGCACGGTAACTTTGCGCCGCCGCTTCGATTTCTTCTACTTTGTTCGGCCCATCCGCCAGGGCGCCAGGAGCTACGCGTCCAGTAAAAATATGGTGCAGTGCGCGAGCGCCCAATTGTACCAAATCGAAATGAATTTCAGCTTGGGTAAGCCCTTCAGGGTGGTAGCGCGCCACATTCCAGTCGATCATAAAAACGCCATTATAGATATCCAGCCAATAATAGTGCAGCAGCTTGTGATCCCGATAGACAATGTTGCGCTCATGTGCAGTCTGCAGAATGTCGCAAATGTGCAGCGCCAGGCGCAGGCTTTCCTCCACGGGTAGAAATCGCCCGCGTGTGTAGCCGGAGTCGCACACCCACATCAAGTTTTCTTGATTGTCTAATTTTGGCATTACCAGATAGGGCAGCCAGCCCTGGTGGGCTTTGGCGTCCAGCGCAGACAGAAAATTGGGAACTTGATCTGGCGCAAACCGCTGCACGGCGCCGGTCAGGGCGCGCCCATTCAGCGGACGGTTGTCTGGAGGCAATCGGTCGCCATCGCTCAAGCGGATAAAGCCGCACTCGAGCATGGGCGTGACCCCAGGCGTATCATGCATGATGTTCAAGATCTGCACTTCTTCGCGATAAAGTGGCAAACTGTACTCGACCCGATCGCTACGCATGATCTTGATCGCCGCCTGCTTAAGCTGATTGTTAGGTGTGCGCAAAAAGCCCACAAATGTGCGCGCTGAAGAGCCGCGCGCCTCCGGCGCCCACGTATCCAGCGGCTCGGCCAGCAGCATTTCCTGGCCCGCGCCGAGCAGGCATTCTTGAATCCCGCGCACAGTAGCTTCTGGGATCTGCCCGCCTTCTTCACGCTCAAGTTGGATTGGTCGCGCTGGCTGAGCCGGGATATAGCGTCGGGGTTCCAAGGCTTCCAGCCATGGCATCGTCTTGGATATTTCCGGCCGCTCTACCAGCAGCTCGCCAGGTTTACGGTTCTTGCGTAGTTGAGAAAAAACCTCCAAGATTGTATCCAACCACGAGGCTGGCCCAATCCTGCTACGTAGCTCTCGGCCGGTTAATTCGTTGTTGGCCGCAAATTCGAGCATCGGTTGTTCATTTTGGGGACCCTGGGAGATGATTGCGAGCCATTTTTGCACCCCAGCGATCGCTCGATCTGCTAACAGCACCCTGCGCCGGTCAGGGTCCCATAACAGCAAGCGCCGTAGGCCGCGACGGGCAGAGTCAAATTCCTGGCCTTCCCACGCCTCCAAGATGATGCGAACTTGCGCCTTTGATTGGGCCAGCGAACCACTTACTGCCTGCTGGGCTTCGGGCACATAAGCGCCAATCACCTCTAGTAACCTGTCGAGATCATTATAGGCTAACCCACAATCCGGCGGGTCTGGCTCGATCTCTTCCCACTTCACGATTACATCCTCGCGCAGGATCTTGATCAGGTTCTCGAAGGCCAAGATTTGTGGATCGTTGTCTGATCGCCCAGGCTCATCGCGCATCTTTTGTAGGGCTGAGAGCAGCAGAAGCACGTTCCGCCGCAGCGCCACCAAAGGAGGTAAGTTATCAACCCCAATACCGAGACCCTTAAGGCGTATCACACTACCGATCCCATCCCACCAGCCCGGTTCTGGCTCGTCTGCCGTCGCAGCCAATAGCTCCCAAAGCGCCGATGCCCAGTCATCGATCAAACCTGCACGGATGGCGCGCAGGAACATCGGCTGCAGTGCTGGGTTTTCCTGCGTCGCAGCCTGCGCCATGCCAGACAGGGCTTGCCATTTTTCTGTATCGTTGGCGTATGCTGGGCAGGTCGTGGCGCTGAGATTGGCGAATTCATCCAATCTACCTTCGCTGGTCAATCGGTTTGCCAGTCGCGTACAATAACGCTCGCCGCCCGCGAAATCTGGGATTTCGCCCAAGGCCAGGATGACATGCTGTGCTTCAAAAAGCTCTTGAAGTTCATCTGGCGTCGGTTGTTCCGAACGTGTCAGGGTCATCTCGCGCTTGCGAGCACTGTGCAATTCTTGCTCGCGCTGCTTGTACTCTTCACCTATTCGATTTTTTAGCGGGCGCAGGATTTCAGTGTAAGGCTGTGTCGGCATACTCACTCTGGGCCACTTGAGTGCATCCAATAGCTGTGGAGCGAAAGTTTCCAGGTAGCTGCCGAATGCCTGCAGGAACTGCGCATAGTCGTCATTCTTGGAAATTCGACGCTCTTTGTTATAACCATCCGCTTCCAAGAATTGTGCATTGCCCCAATCGATCACTGTGATGGAGAGAGTCTGCGGATCCCAAAAGATATGCTCGGGTTTCACGTCGTTCCAGGCAATCCCGGCCTTACTGTTTTCGACCGATAAGCGGCTATGCCCGTGTATTGCCTCCAGCATTTGTAACACGCCGGTTAGCACACGCAGCA
This sequence comes from Anaerolineales bacterium, assembly GCA_041912175.1. Lineage (GTDB taxonomy): Bacteria > Chloroflexota > Anaerolineae > Anaerolineales > UBA4823 > CAZAGA01. The sequence continues at coordinate 6,268 of JAYRNN010000331.1, forward strand.
GGACCAAATCGGGCACTACGCCAGTCTCCGCCACCGAGGTAAGAAAAGCGGCTTCTTCAGTCCCCAAACCTTCCATTACCGGATTATCTTTGCGTGATGTGCGCGCAAGAAGGTTTAAATCGAAACCTGTAGCCTTGTCCATTACGATAAAAAAGCGTTCGCTGTATTCTGTACCCGCTTGGCTTTGATCCAACAGGGTTGGGATACGCAAGTTCACCTTTGGCAATCCCGAATTGCGCGCCGGCAGGATCCGCAAGCCATGTAAATCTCGTAAAACATGGCCTTCGATTTCAATTTGAGAAGCCTGCCGGATCACATCGCTGGAGAAAGCGCTCTTACGTGGTCGTTTTAAGATGGCTTGTTTGTGATCGAGCGGTGATTCGACCAGGTAAACCTCGCCCGCGTCGCCCTCGCCAAGTTTGTGGATCAGGCTCCAGCTTTTGCTCTGCCCAACTGCCGCCAAAGTAGTATTCATCAAGTGAAATCCTCAGCGCCCGATTATACTCCGCTTCGGATCAATCATTTGTTCTTCTTATCACATTCTTACACCGGGCTGCCTTTATGACTGCCTGGTTTATAGACGCCGGCCGGATTCACGCCGGTGGTGCCCGCATGGAAAGTGAGTGGGCTGACCTTTGTTAATTCTGCGATCATCGCCGGAGAAACCAGGTCAATACGGGATAAACGAAGCAATCGCTGCTCAATCGCCTGCACGCCTGGGTGGGAGTACGTCCAACCTAGCCGGTCATAAGCGGCCAGGCTCAATGGCCGTGTATAGCTCCTCAATGTCCGCAATCCATCCACGTTGAAATACCATTCAAAATAACTCATCACCAGTTCGCGCAAGCTACGATGAACCGGTTCCCGCGAGCGCAGGCCTGGATAGTTCGATTTCGCCAGCGCTCCATAACCGCCGTTACACCGGTAAATAGCCAGCACATGATCATCATCCGTGTCTGGTTCGGGGAAAATATCCACCAACAATGGTGGGAAACCCAGACGGCGCAGGGCTGCGGCTGCAAATAACGCCCCATCCAGGCAATGCGCCACGCCATCCTGGATCACCTCGACGGGTGTACGGTTTTTCTCCTCGGTGCTGTATGGCGTTCGATCGAGGAAGGCTTGAATCTCTGCCGGACTGGTCAGGCTATCAATGATTTCTTTCTGTTTCGCATTCAAGTATTCTTCCATCGAGTTTTCCATATCCAATCATTCATCTCCACCATCATAATCTAAATTTTATAGTTTCGTGGTTTTTATGTGCAATTTAACGTGTAGTCGTCGGGTATTCGTAGGGTAACCGTCAAGTAATTCCGCCGGAGGTCTGGTAAGATGATCATGAAGGGCGATTTCTCTTCTTCTCCTCCTTAGAGAGAGCCGGGGGCGGCGTCCCCGGCTCTCGCCGATTCTATATCATCCACCGAGCTGTCCATATCGAAAACAATCGATCGTATGGTCGTTTATCATGCCCGTTGCCTGCATATGGGCGTAACATATCGTCGATCCCACGAATTTAAATCCCCGTCCAATCAGATCCTTGCTCAAGGCATCCGACTCGGGGCTTCGTGGCGGTATTTCGGCCAGGTTGCGACGGGCGGGTTGCCTTGGCACGCCATCCACAAAGTCCCAAATATATTTGTCGAAGCTGCCAAATAACTCCTGCACATCCAGGAATGCCCGTGCATTCGTTACTGCTGCGCGTACCTTGAGCCGGTTGCGTACAATACCCGGGTTTGCCAGCAGCTCGGCAATCTTTGTCTCGTCATACCTGGCTACGATTTCTGGCTCGAAATTGTCGAACGCCAGCCGGTAATTTTCGCGTTTATGCAGGATTGTCGACCAGCTCAAGCCTGCCTGAGCCCCTTCCAAAACGATAAATTCGAACAATAGACGGTCGTCATGTACCGGCGTCCCCCATTCAAAATCGTGATAATCGATGTAGAGTGGATCATTCGGCGCCCAAGCGCAGCGTGTCGTCATTTAATCTGTACCTTCCGGTCCGATCCAGCGGTATTGCCCCAGGTCGATCCGGCCACGCTCGTCAAAAACAATCCCTTCCCCTTCGAGCAAGAGGCGTTGCTCGTCGCCGCCGGCGCCCTGTGGCAGGCTGATCTTACCTTGTGAGTTGACCACCCGTTGCCAGGGCACATCGGCCGGGCAATTTGCCATTGCCCCGCCCACCCAACGCGGTCCAAAGGCTACGTAATCGCGGCCATCGACCCCTTGCGGCGTTGGAATTAAAGCCGCTATTTGCCCATATGTGGCCACTTGTCCTGGCGGAATCTGCCGTACCACCTGCCAGACGCGATTTTTATAAGCCAGGGGGTCTGGTGGAGAACTGAATCCAGGCATAGGTTTGCTCCTTTCCGATCGGTCGACCAAGCTTGTTATTTCGTAACGAGTATTCCCGATTATAATCCACCCGTCATGGATGTTTCTTCGAAATTTGCAAATCGGCAGATCGCCCGGTCGGCCGCGGTGGTCATGGCCGCCTTTGCCATCAGTAATTTGGTCGGTCTGGTGCGCCAGATGCTGGTCTCAAACGTCTTTGGCACCACCGCTGAATTGGACGCCTTCAATGCTGCTTCCACCTATCCGGACCTCATCTTTATGCTTGTAGCAGGCGGGGCGCTGGCCTCGGCCTTTGTACCTACACTGTCCAGCTTTCTTGCCCGCGATGATCGTCCCGGCGCCTGGTACTTATCCTCGGCGATCATCAACCTGGTGATCCTGATCCTCAGCCTGCTTAGCCTGGTTTCAATTATCTTCGCCCCCTATATCGTCCATTACCTGCTTGCCCCGAAATATCCACCGGGACAGCAGGCGCTCACGGTCGCAATCTTACGCATCTTGCTGATTGCCCCGACCATCTTCGGAGTCAGCGGCTTATTCATGGGCATCTTGAACGCTCATCAGATCTTCCTGTGGTCTGCCCTGGCGCCAAGTATGCTTTGGCTGGGCATGATCTTTGGCGTGCTCTTCCTCTCCCCCAGCATGGGGATTTTTGGCCTGGCATGGGGCTACGTGTTAGGCGCCGTCCTACACTTCCTGATCCAGGCTCCGGCCGTCTTGCGCCTGCCTGCCCGCCAATTCACCCTTACCCTGGGCCTACGCTTTCCGGCTGTGCGCGAGGTAGGGCGTCTTATGGGCCCTCGCTTGCTAGGCGTCGCCGCCGTACAGGTCAACTTTGTGATTAACACCATCCTGGCTACCGGCATGGCGGTCGGCAGCCTGGCCGCCTTGAAATATGCCTGGGCGATCATGACCATGCCCCAAGTGGTCATTGCCCAGGGCATCGCCATTGCTGCTTTGCCTACTTTTTCTGCCCAAGTGGCGCTCGGGAAAATCTCTGACATGCGCACTTCGTTGGCTGTCACCCTGCGCGGGGTGATTCTACTCTCTATCCCCGCCACGGTCGGGTTAATCCTGTTGCGCGAGCCGCTCATCCAGATGCTCTTCCAGCGCGGCGTCTTCACCGCCGACTCCACTCGCCTGGTCTCTTGGGCCCTGCTTTGGTATACCATCGGCCTGCTCGGTCATGGTGTGGTCGAAATTCTCTCCAGAGCTTTCTATGCCCTGCACAATACCAAAACTCCGGTCTTTATGAGTGTGGGAGCGATGAGCTTGAACGTTGTTTTTAGCTTGCTTTTCTCTGCCCTCTTCGCCAGGGTTGGCTGGCTGCCCTTTGGAGGGCTGGCCCTGGCAATCTCCCTCTCAACTGCCCTCGAAATGGCCGGCCTCTGGTATTTGATGCAACGCCGGTTGGTTGGCCTGGATGGCAGAACAGTCTGGACGGGTTTTTATCAATCTGCCTTGGGCTCGCTGGTCATGGGTTTGGCGCTCTGGGGCTGGCTCGCAATCACGAGCGTCCAACCTCCTTGGTTCGTTGCCATAGGCGGCAGCGTCCTGGGCGGGCTGATTTATTTGGCGATGCTTTTCCTCTTTCGCACCCCAGAGGCAACCTCTGCCGCCCATTACCTGCGTCGCAAACTTTCATAACAACAATCAATCTGCCGCTTCTGGCAGGCCGTTCGTGCGGAACTGCAGCCGGTACAACCGCGCATACAAACCATCCATCGCCAATAACTCCTCATGGCTGCCTAGCTCGATTAGCCGCCCCGCATCCAGCACTGCGATGCGGTTCGCCTTGTGCACTGTGGAGAGGCGGTGGGCGATAATCACCGTCGTTCGCCCTACCATCAACCGTTCTAGCGCCTCTTGCACCAGCCCTTCTGACTCGGAATCAAGGCTCGATGTCGCTTCATCGAGTAATAATATACAAGGATCCCTTAAGATCGCACGAGCTATTGCAATCCGTTGCCGTTGTCCTCCTGAGAGCTTCAAACCACGCTCGCCGACCAGGGTCTCGTATCCGTAAGGGAATCCGGCGATAAACTCGTCCGCATTCGCTGCTCGCGCTGCTGCCTCGATCTCCTGGTCGCTGGCCTCCAGGGCCCCATAGCGCAGGTTCTCTCGGATCGTGCCAGAGAAGAGCTGAGTCTCCTGCGGCACTAGCCCGATCTGCCCTCGGAGCGACTCCAGCTTTGCCTGTCGTAGATCGACCCCATCGATTGATACCCGGCCCTCCAGGGGGTCATAAAAGCGCGGGATCAAGTTAAACAGCGTTGATTTCCCTGCCCCCGATGGCCCCACTAAGGCCAATACCTCGCCTGGCTGCACTTCCAGAGCGATATTGTGTAGCACGTGCTGGTCAGAGTCAGGGTAGGCAAAAGAAACATCCGCAAAAACCAGGTGTCCTTCGATCTTAGGCAGTTCAATTGCCTCGGGCGCATTGGCGATATCCGGCGCTTCATCTAGAAGATCAAAAACTCGCTGCGATGCGCCTGAGGCCTCTTGTAACTGCGTATAAAGCGACGTGAAGGAGCCCATCGAAGCCGCGATATTAATCCCATATACCAGGAACGCGATCAGCGAGCCTGTGCTCAACTGCCCCGCGATCACTTCCCTGCCCCCGAACCATAAGATCAGCGCCACGCTGGCAAAACCCAGGAAGGTCACCAGTGAGCCAAAGGCTGCCCGCCAGACCGTGGCTTTCATCGTGGCGTCGAAGGTGCGGCTGATATTCTCGTTGTAACGCTGAACCTCGTAGGGTTCCCGTGAGAATGCCTTCACCACCCGAACGTTGCTCAGGGCTTCTTCCGCCGTGGCGGTGCTGTCGGCAAGTTGGTCCTGCACCTGGGTGGAGAGCTTGCGAAGCCGCGCCCCAAAATAGGCCGCACTAGCGATCACAATCGGCGTAAGAACCAGGATAAACAGGGTCAGCTTCCAGTTCAGGTACAGCATCAGCGCCAACGAACCGATAAAGGTCACTGCCTGCCCTAATACGGTGGCGATGTTATTCGTAAGCACCGTTCGCAGCACAGTCACATCGGAGGAGAGCCGTGAGATTATTTCCCCTACCCGCCGGTCCGCATAAAAGCGGATGCTGAGTGTCTGCAAATGCTCATACACCTGCGTGCGCAGGTCTACCACGATCCGCTCGCCAACATAAGAAAGATAATAGGTCTGGAAATAGTAGAAGACTGCCCGTACCAGGAATACCCCGATCAATAACAGGGTCATCTGGTTGAGCTGCTCCATTCCAGCTTTGGTTAGTACCGTGTTGACCAGGTTTTGGATGATCAGCGGAAAGATCAGCCCGATTCCCGACCCGATCAGCAGTGTAATCGTGGCCACTGCCATCGGTCCGCGGTATGGTTTCAAATAAGAGATCAGCCGGTTAGGTTGTTTGATAGATGGGATGATTGAGCGCCCCTTTTTATCGGGGGCGTTCGTCTTCGTCGGACGTCGATTTGCAAGCAAGGTTGCTCCTTTGTTTGACGCTAACTTTCGGGGGCGAAATCGCTCAACTCGTTCCCCGAAAGCTGCTGAACTTTCAACTCGGCCTGCTCGAGCAGACTTGCACAGCGCCCGGCTAGCGCCTGGCCGCGTTCGAAAAACGCCAGCGCTTCTTCCAACGCCTGGTTGTTGGCTTCTAGGGCGATCACGATTTGCTCGAGCTCATTCAGCGCGTCTTCGTATGTGAGCTGCTCGACAGGAGTTTGCTTGTCCTTCGGGTTGGGTGCGGTTGTATTTTTCATTTTTGTTTCTGAAACGGGAACTGAATTTTGAAATGCTTCGGCCGCGCGGGTTCTTGCGCCGCCTGAGGAATGAAATGCCGCGTGTAGGCTGTCTCGGGCAAGTTCTCCCAGGCATACTGGTTGAATTGATCCGTGGAAATTTGCGCCTCTTGCAAGGCGCGTGCGATATCTGAAGAGGCTTCGGTTTTGTAAACCCGTTCCATCGCCTTCGCCCGCGCTGTTATGGCCGCCAGGTTGGCCAATCCCACCAAAGCGATCATCATTAAGATACCTGTGCTGAGTGCTGCCAGCCAGCTCCTGGTTGCGATGTAGGCGATCAGGATAATGATCCCGGCGGGTACGACGCCTATGATACAACCCAGATTAAAAGCCTGCGTCGCGTTGACTTTGCCCGCCTCTCCCAGCTTGGTTTCGCACGCCTCCAGTATCTGTTCCAGGCTTTGAATTTGTGCTGCATTGAGCGTCGTGGCGTTATCGTCGATTTCCATCGGTTAATAATCCTGAGGTTCCTCTGCTATACGGGTCGCCTGCGCCTCGAATGCGCCATCGCTCACCTGCACGAGGATTAAATTGCCAACCTGAATTTGTTTCACACTGCGCACGATCTGCCCGTCTTGGTCTTTTACAAGCGCGTAGCCGCGCCCCAAGATGGCGCTCGGATTGAGCGCCGCCAGTCGCTGTGATAGGCCGCCCATCTGCGCCCGCTGCAGCGCCAGGTTATGCCACAATCCCACGTCCGCTCGCCGCAGCCAATCGTCTATTCGCTGGCGGTCGGTGCGAATGCGTCCTGTAGGCGATTGCATCAGCAGGCGGTTTGCTAACCGCTCTACTTCCCAGCGTTGCTGCACCACGTTGGCTTGCATGGCACGCCCCATTCGGCCCTGCTCATCGCGCAAAGCAGCCAATAAATCTATTCTGTTTGGTGTGCATAATTCGGCCGCTGCAGTAGGGGTAGGGGCGCGCAGGTCGCTCACAAAATCGGCAATCGTAAAGTCGGTCTCGTGTCCCACCCCGCTTACTACCGGTGCATCCGAAGCCGCAATCGCTCGCGCCACCCTTTCGTCGTTGAAAGCCCACAAATCCTCGATCGAACCTCCCCCGCGCGCCAGGATGATCACGTCCGGACGGATATCTTTGTTTAGCTCGCCCAGCGCCTTCAAAATCCCGACCGGGGCCTCCGCCCCCTGCACCGCCGTCGGCGCCAGGATCACCCTCGCCAACGGGTAACGCCGCCGGATTGTATTTAGAATATCCCGGATGGCTGCCCCGTTTGGCGAGCTGACAATTCCGATCGTGTGCGGCCAGGCCGGCAAGGGCCTTTTTCGCTCCTCAGCGAACAACCCCTCCGCCTCCAGTCGTCCCTTTAAACGCAGGAACTCTTGATAAAGCCACCCTTGCCCGGCCGGCCGGATCAAATCGACGTAGAGCTGGTATTGCCCACTGGCCTCATATACGTTTATGCTGCCATGCGCCTCTATCGCCTCGCCATCGCGCGGCATTGCCAACAGGCGCGCTGCGGCGTTACGCCACATCACGCACCTCAGCGCGCTTGTGCTGTCTTTTAGCGTAAAATATAGATGCCCGGAGCCCGGCCGCGAAAAGTTCGACACCTCCCCCTGGATCCAAACATCTTGTAATTGCTCGTCTTCTTCTAGAAGCTGCCTCACATAACGCGTTAACTGCGTCACGCTCCACAGCCCAGGTCCGAACAATGGCATCTGCATCATAAGCCAGGAGGATAATCTTCTTCGCCCCACTTGTCAACCGTTTGGATGATCCTGATGTCTTCGCGATGCGACCTGCGCCAAAGGCATCACATTTTGATTTCGATAATCCCTGTTCAGAGAATTGTTTCAAACGTGATTTGTCAGTTTACTCGTTCTCTGTCGTAATCGATTTGTAGTCCGCCCAAAATCTCGAATCTTTGCTACAATAAATTTACAATATCCTTGAAGGGAGCAGATCTTGAACTACCTCTGGTCGCCCTGGCGTATGACCTACATCGTTAACAGTAAAAAAGAAGATTCGTGCATCTTCTGCAAAGCCCTGACCAGTTTCGACGGCGTCGATAACCTAATTCTTCATCGTGGTCGCCGTGCCTTCATCATCCTCAATCGCTACCCTTACACCAGCGGTCATCTGATGATCGTTCCCAATGACCACGTTTCCACTCTCCAGGACCTCGATTCCGCATCCCGCGCCGAGATCATGGAACTCGCCTCAGCCGCCCTCTCTGCCCTGGTCGAAGTCTACCAGCCTCAAGGCTACAACCTGGGAATGAACCTGGGGGAAGTTGCTGGCGCCGGGATCGCGGAGCATGTTCACCTGCATATCGTCCCGCGTTGGGGCGGTGACACTAACTTCATGACTACCACTGCCGCAACGCGTGTCTTGCCCGAAGCTTTAGAAGACACCTACACCCGCATCAGACAAGCCTGGGAGCAACTATATGGAGTCAAATAAATCCGCCTCTTCAACCTACGATTTTGTGGTGATTGGCTCCGGCTTTGGGGGCAGCGTCTCCGCGATGCGTCTGACTGAAAAAGGCTACTCCGTGCTGGTCATGGAGCGTGGTAAGCGCCTACAAGACGAAGATTTTGCCAAAACGAACTGGGCCTTTTGGAAATACCTGTGGGCCCCCGGCCTGCGCAGCTTTGGCATTTTACAGATCAGCCCCTTCCGCAATGTCTTCGTCCTGCACGGCAGCGGCGTCGGTGGGGGTAGCCTGGGTTACGCCAACGTCTTGATGGAACCCACTGATGAGCTTTTCGAAAACCCGCTCTGGAAACACCTGGCCGATTGGAAGACCCTTCTGAAGCCCCACTTTAGGACCGCTAAACACATGCTGGGCGTTACGCCTAACCCCTGTTTGTGGCCAGCTGACTGGACTCTCAAACAAGTCGCCGCCGAGCTCGGCGCCGGCGAAACCTTCCGCCCGGCTCCCGTAGGCGCCTTCTTCGGGGCGCCTGGCGAAGAAGGTAGAGAGGTCCCAGACCCCTACTTTGGCGGCGAAGGTCCTCCCCGTCGCGGTTGCATCCATTGCGGGGCCTGCATGATCGGCTGCCGCCACAATTCCAAGAACACGCTCGTTAAAAACTACCTTTACCTGGCCGAAAAATGGGGCGCCCAGGTGCTCTCCGAATCAGAAGCTCGCGACGTACGTTGCCTTCCCCCTGGCCAACCCGATGGCGCACGTTACGAAATCATCTACACATCCTCCACTCGCTGGCTCTTCAAACCCCACAAGACGATACGGGCGCGCAGTGTGATCTTCGCCGCTGGTTCCCTTGGCACCCAACGTTTGCTCTTTCGCGCCCGGGATATCACCAACTCCCTGCCCAAAATTTCGCCCCGCTTGGGAGAAATGGTGCGCACTAACAATGAGGCGCTCATGGGCGTCACTTGCCGTGATGACAAAGTCGACTACTCCGAAGGCGTGGCTATCACATCTATCGTCCAGGTCGACGCTGTCACCAGCATCGAGCCGGTACGGTACCCCGCAGGCTCCTCCCTCATGCGTCTTCTCTCTGGTCCCATTATCGAAACATCCGGTGGAATATTCTCCCGGCTGTTCCAGAGCGCCGCTCATATCCTCACCCATCCATTCGACTTTCTACGCACGCATATCCTTCCGGGCTGGGCGCAGCGCTCTACCATCCTGCTCGTCATGCAGACCGAAGATAACTGGATCCGCATGGGGCTCGGCCGTAGCATCTTCACCCTGTGGCGTAAGAACCTCGTTTCGAGCTCCAATCAGCATGCTATGGAGCTCTCACAGATGCGAGTAGGCCACGACGTCACACGCTCCTGCGCTACAAAGACCAATTCTATCCCCTCCGGCACCATCAATGAGAGCCTGCTCAATATCCCGATGACAGCCCATATCCTGGGCGGCGTGCCTTTCGGCGTTGACGATCGAGATGGCGTCGTCGACCTGAATTGCCAGGTCCACAACTACCCCGGCTTATATGTTGTCGATGGCTCCATTATGCCCGCCAATCCTGGCGTCAACCCTAGCTTGAGCATTGCTGCCCTGGCCGAATATGCCATGAGTCAGGTTCCACCCAAAGCCGGCGCAAAAGTCCGCCCCGCCATGGGAGTACGCTAACTCTTCAGGTAAAATAATCGGTTACAATCAAACGATGACCGAATCCCTTGCTCAGCCCATCCTCCAGGCCCATAAAGTCAATATGTACTATGGCGCACACCAGGCTCTCATCGATATCGAGATGGATATCCAACCGCGCCAAGTCACCGCTCTCATCGGCCCCTCTGGGTGTGGTAAATCTACTTTTCTGCGCTGCCTTAATCGCATGAACGACCGTATAAAGGGCGCCAGTGTGCAGGGCGAAATCTTGCTCGAAGGCGCCAATATCTACGCCCCTGACTACGACCTGGCCTTGCTGCGCCAGCGCGTAGGGATGGTCTTCCAAAAACCCAACCCTTTTCCGCAGTCCATCTTCGACAACGTTGCTTTTGGACCGCGTGTCCTCGGTCTAATCCAGAGCAAAGAACAGCTCAAAGAAATCGTCGAAAAGAGCTTGCTCCAGGCCGCCTTATGGGATGATGTCAAAGGCCACCTCGACGAAGACGCCCTCGGTCTTTCGCTTGGGCAGCAGCAGCGCCTGTGTATCGCCCGCGTTCTGGCCGTCCATCCTGATATTATTCTCATGGATGAGCCAGCCTCGGCTTTGGACCCCATTGCTACCAACCGCATCGAGGAGCTGATCGATGAGCTTAAACAACGTTACACGATTGTGATCGTCACCCACAATATGCAACAAGCTGCCCGTGTATCCGATTTTACTGGTTTTTTCTGGCTGGGAGAGCTGGTTGAGTTTTCGGCCACACCCCAATTATTCACCCGCCCCGAGAAAGAACTCACCGAAAACTACATAACCGGACGGATGGGGTAAGACCGGAGATGCGTTATTCGAGATTTAGTTTCTGCGCCAAGATGTAATTGGATGGCTCTACCAGTACGCTGCCATCCGGAAAAAGAATCGTCGGCACGCTACGAAAGCCCTTGTTCATCTTGATCACATATTGTTCGGCGCCATGGTCGTGATCGATGTTGATAAAGTCAAAAGGAATATTATTTTGCTTCAGATATGTCTGAGTTCGCCGGCAGTCGCCGCACCAGGCCACACCATAGATAATGATCTTATCGTCTGTCAAGGCTACACCTCTGGACAACAACCATGAACCCGGATAACTCGCTCCTACCATACATTGGTACGATGGGTTTCAGCTACAAAGACTGGAACGGCGTCTTTTACCCGGCTGGAATGGATTCGGTGGACTACTTAGCTTATTATAGCCGGATTTTCAATAGCGTCGAGATCGACTCGACATTTTATGGTACTCCGCGCAAGACAACTGTCCAGCACTGGGCCGCCGCGACCCCGACTGGCTTCAAGTTCTCATTGAAAGCCCCGCGCGCCATCACCCACGATCTCGCTTTAGTGGGCGCCTGGGGCCTGATGGCCGAATTTTTAGATGCAGCACGACTGTTCGGCGATCGCCTGGGGGTAATCCTGCTCCAGTTCCCACCTTCCTTTAAGGTCTCCGTCATGCAGACCTTAGCCAGGTTTCTCGCCCTCCTTCCAAAAGACCTGCGTTTCGCCGTCGAAGTGCGTGACCATTCCTGGCACACTGCAGAAATGGAATTCGAAACGCTTTTAAAAGAAAATTCAGTCGCCTGGGCTGCTACCCAGTTTCCCTACCTGCCAGAGAAACTCCATCCCACCGCTGATTTTCTTTATATCCGTTGGATCGGCCGACATGGCAGTTTTCACCAACACGCATCGGAACGTATAGAGCGCACACCCGATTTGCAGCGCTGGTGGGCGCAAATCCAGGCCAATTCTGACGCGGTTCGTGATATATTTGGATATTTCAACAACGATTACGCAGGATTTGCTGCCGGCACCGCGCTTAAGTGTAAAGCCCTTCTCGGCCAGCCGGTTGACATCCCCAGGCCGCCGCGCCAAGATGTTTTATTTTAATAAAGGCATTTTAATAAATATTAAGGAGCGCCGACGACCATGTCGAGATTGACTAAATTTGCTAAATTTGCCTGGCTTGTTCTGGCAGTCAACCTGCTCACCGTCGTGTGGGGGGCCTACGTGCGCGCCTCGGGCTCGGGGGCCGGTTGTGGCAGCCATTGGCCGCTCTGCAACGGCGTAGTCGTGCCGCATAGCCCCCAGATCGAAACCATCATCGAATTTACCCACCGCATGATGAGCGGCTTTTCACTAATACTGATTGCTGTCATGCTCGTTTGGGCCTTCCGCACCTATCCTCGCCGCCACATCGTGCGGCTAGGGGCCTCTCTGTCTGCCATCTTCATTATCACTGAGGCCCTGGTTGGGGCCGGGCTGGTGCTCTTCAACTGGGTGGCGGGCAATGCCTCGCTAGCTCGGGTAATATCCATGGCCATCCACCTGATCAACACCTTCTTGCTGTTGGCCTGTTTGTCCCTAACCGCCTGGTGGGCATCGAGTGGTGAAACCGTTTCCCTAAAACGCCGGGGTATATCGAGCTGGGTCTTTGCCTTCGGTTTCTTGGGCCTCATCATCCTGGGTGTCAGCGGGGCTATCACTGCACTTGGCGATACTCTCTTTCCGGCCATCTCCCTGGTCGAAGGCATCCGCCAGGACTTCTCTGGCACTGCCCACTTTCTGGTGCGGATGCGCGTCTGGCATCCGGTCATCGCAATCATCATGGGTTCCTACTTAATTCTCGTCGGCGGCATATCGGCCATGCATGCTCACGATGAAGTTCGTTCCATGCAGACGGGCAAGCAAGCGATGGACCCACAGAGTTATACCCATTTTAGAAATGTGCGGACATTTGCCCTAATCTTGCTTGCCAGTGTGGCTTCCCAAATGCTCGCAGGGCTGATCAACCTCCTGTTACTTGCCCCAGTCTGGATGCAACTATTGCACCTTTTCCTGGCCGACACTGTCTGGATCGCCTTCACCTTACTCGCCGCCAATGTCTTTAGTGAATTGATCCTCCCAGAAGAAACCGCTCAGAGCCGTCTAGATCACGCCACGGCGAGTCTTCAAGACCTCAAAATGGGCAACAACCTGGCTAAATACACTGACTTTAACGTAGACTAACACCTCCCGATGAACTTACAATCTGATCAACAAAACCTTCTAGACCGCCTCTCGGCCCTACGCCGCGACATTAACTATCACAACTACCGTTACCATGTCCTCGACGATCCCGTCATCAGTGACCTGGAATTCGACCGCCTCATGCTTGAGCTGCGCCAGATCGAAGACGCACATCCTGAATGGATCCAGCCCAATTCGCCCACTCAACGCGCTGGGGGCGCGCCGGCCGATAAATTTTCCAAGGTCAGGCACCCTGGCGCGGTGCTCAGCCTGGCGAATGCTTTTAGTCCTGACGATGTGCGCGCCTGGTACGAGCGTATCCTGCGCCTGGATGCCCGTGTCGCCCAGGCTTCCTTCGTTGTCGAACCAAAAATCGATGGTCTATCGGTTGTTCTGCATTATCGCGATGGCTTCTTTATGCAGGGCGCTACCCGCGGCGATGGTGAGATCGGTGAAGAAATTACCCCTAACTTGCGCACCATCCGCTCGTTGCCGTTGCGGATCCCAACCCGACCTGATGGCCCGCAGCCACTCTCCTACCTGGTCGTGCGCGGCGAAGTGTATATGGATGTCGCCGACTTCGACGCTCTCAACCGCCGTCTGGAAGAAGCTGGGGAAAAGACCTACCTCAATCCCCGCAATACCGCTGCTGGCTCCCTACGCCAGCTCGACCCCGGCCTGACCGCCAAGCGCCCTTTGAACCTGCTCACCTATGCCGTCATCGCCAGCGAAGGCGACCTGCCTCCAACCCAGTGGGAGCTCCTGGCCTATCTACGCGATCTGGGCTTCCCCGTCACACGCCATGCCAGGCGCTTCGAAACCATCGCCGAGGCCATTGCCTGGTGCGAAAGCTGGGCTTACCGCCGCAGCGAGTTGCCTTACGAAGTCGATGGTATGGTCATAAAAATCAACGAATTTGAGCTTGCCGCCTCATTAGGATATGTTGGCAAGGACCCTCGCGGCGCAGTTGCCTTTAAATTCCCGGCCCAGGAAGTCACCACCCGGCTCCTGGATATTGGCGTAAACGTCGGTCGAACCGGCGTGCTAACGCCATATGCCATGCTCGAAGCGGTTGAAATTGGCGGCGTGATCGTCAAACAGGCCACCTTACATAACTTTGATTACATCGCCGAGAAAGACATCCGCGTCGGCGACCGGGTGCGCGTGAAGCGCGCCGGGGAAGTAATCCCTTACGTCATCGGCCCGGTGGAAGCTCTACGCAGCGGAGAGGAGCAGGTCTATCAGCCGCCCAGCCTCTGCCCAACTTGCGGAGAACCCGTCGAGCATTTCCCCGGCGAAGTAGCCTGGTTCTGCGTCAATGCCGGCTGCCCAGCCCAATTGATCCGCAACGTGGAGCACTTTGTCTCGCGTGGCGCTATGGACATCGTCGGTTTGGGGATTAAGATCGTCGAGCAGTTGGTCGGCGCCGGTTTGGTCCACGACATTGCCGACTTATATACCCTGACAAAAGCCGATTTACTCTCCCTTGAGGGCTTTGCGGATAAAAAAGCAGACAATATCCTGCTGGCCATCGATGATTCACGTTCCCGCTCGCTGGCTCGCCTGATTACCGCCCTGGGTATTCGTGGTGTGGGAGAAGTCGCCGCCGGGGATCTGGCTACCGTCTATGCAAACCTCGAGCAGCTCTCTCGCGCCAGCCTCGAAGACCTGCAAATGATCGAAGGCATCGGTCCCAACATCGCCCAGGCCATTGTTGATTGGTTCGCTCGACCCGCCAATGAGCAAATCATCCAAAAACTTTTTGCCGCCGGCGTCTGGCCACACGCCCAAGCCTCCTCTACTGCCCGTCCTGCCTCAGCTCAGACCCTGGCCGGGATGACCTTTGTCATTACCGGCGCCCTGCCCACCCTGTCGCGTGAAGCTGCTAAAGAGCTTATTGAGAGATTCGATGGGAGAGTCACCGACTCCGTCAGCAAAAAGACCACCTACCTGGTACTCGGCGAAAATCCCGGTTCCAAGTTGTCCAAGGCCCAGTCGTTGGGTGTGCCGATCTTGGACGAACCTGGCCTGCTGAGATTGGCAGGCGCAACCGCTGATTGAATGCGTTACTTCTGACATTCCAGCGCGCCGCTAAAACCTGAATGTTCGGGTATTGGATATCCGTTTTATATCCTGCTTCGCTTTCTTTGTGATTCAATGTTAAATGGTTTTATTGTTATAATTGGACGTCCGAAAAGAACAGGAGAAATCTATGGATCAATTTAATCAAAACGACGCCATCCTGGAACGAATCCAGGCGATGAATAAACGCATCACTGATATTAAAGCAGAAGACTTATACTATTACAACCAGCCCATCACCGAGCTGCATGGGGGGGCACGCGTGCTTGTCAAAGGCCATGAGATGGGCATGTTCGCATCCTACAGCTACCTCGGCTTAATCGGCCATCCTCGTATTAACGCTGCCGCTAAAGCTGCCGTCGACAAGTACGGCACGGGTACCCACGGCGTGCGTACTCTTGCAGGCACCCTCACCCTCCACAATGAGCTCGAAGAAACTATCGCCAATTTCCGCGGCGCCGAATCCGCCGTTACCTATACATCCGGTTATGTTACCAACCTGACGGTCGTATCCACCTTGTTGGGCCGCGGCGATTACGTCATTTCTGACAAGCTCAACCATGCCAGTATCGTTGACGGCTGCATGATGTCTGGGGCGAAATTCCTGAGATTCCGCCACAATGATATGGAAGCACTCGAACAGCGCCTCCAACAAATTCCGGACAGCGTTGCTAAGCTGGTGGTCTCCGACTCGGTTTTCAGCATGGACGGCGATATTATCGACTTCCCCAAGATGGTGGAGCTTTGCCGTAAATACAAGGCCTGGTTGATGATCGACGAAGCCCACTCTCTGGGCGTGCTGGGCAAGACCGGCCGCGGCATCGAAGAGCATTTCGGCATGCCCGGCGCCATCGACATCAAGATGGGTACACTCAGTAAAACTATTCCCTCGGTCGGTGGATATATTGCCGGCAAGAAGGAACTCATTACCTATCTGCGTCACTCGAGCCGTGCCTACATTTTCTCTGCCGCCCTGCCCCCTGCTCAGGCTGGAGCCGCCAAAGCCGCCTTTGAGGTCATCCTAGACGAACCCTGGCGCGTGGAAAAACTTCGCAATAACGCAACTCAATTCATCAGTGGTTTGAAACAACGTGGCTTTGACACCTTATACACGGCCACAGCCATCGTCCCGGTGGTATGCGGCTCTGACGAGTACGCCTACCGCATGACTCAACAAGCCCAGCATCATAACATGTTCGTCCTGCCTGTGGTCTCGCCTGCCGTCCCGCCTGGCTTAGCCCGCTTGCGGGCAACTGTCACCGCCGCTCACGAGCCAGAAGAGATCGAGAAAGCCATGGACGTCATCTATGACGCGGGCAAGGTCGTCGGCATCATCTAAAAGCATGATCCCTATCCGGCTGAAACCTGGGAGAGAAAAATCGCTCACCCGGCGACACCCCTGGATCTTCGCTGGCGCTCTACAAGACATCTCTGATTCCCCAGGCATGGGAGAAACGGTTCAGGTCCAATCTGCATCCGGAGAATTCCTCGCCTGGGGAGCTTTTAGCCCCCACTCCCAAATCCGGGTGCGTGTCTGGTCTTGGGACCAAGCCGAATCCATCGACACAGCCTTTTTTCATAAGCGTCTTGCCCAGGCAATCTCCCTGCGCCAGAGTTTGTTTTCTGACGCTACCACGAA
>JAYRNN010000332.1:0-6154 GCA_041912175.1 Anaerolineales bacterium
AGCACGGTCCGGTCATCGCGTGTGAAAGTCATCGAAGCGATCACAGGAAGGTCGCAGACATGGCGGGCGGCGGCGACAGCTTCGCGCAGCTCGTGCAGATCGGTGAATGTTTCCATGATGAGCAAGTCTGCTCCAGCCTCGGCTAGTGCGTTGCTTTGTTCTGAAAATACCTGGCGGGCCTGATCCGGCTGGACGCGGCCAAAGGGCGCCAGGCGTACCCCCAAGGGGCCGACATCGCCAGCGATCAGTACATCCCGGAAGGATGCCATGATAACGCGTTGCGCCAGCTCTACCCCAGCACGGTTTATTTCGGAAACCCGATCTTGCAATCCGTGTGCAGATAGCTTAAAGCGATTGGCGCTGAAGGTGTTCGTCTGCACGATTTGTGAACCGGCTTCGATGTATTCGCGGTGGATCTCACCCACCAACGCCGGCTGGCTCAGGTTGAGTGCATCGAAACACTGGCTGAACCCTGCGCCGCGCGCATTGAGCATGGTGCCCATTGCGCCGTCGCCCAGGATCGGGGCATTGCTACTTTCTAACAAGGATAAGAGCTTTGACTTCGGCATAGGTTATTCGTTTGGATATAGATTTTCTGATTCCCGCGGCTCGACCGAATTAATCGGATAACTTCGTTCACACAGTAGGCGCAAATTATAGCCTATTTTACTCCGATTAAGGCCTGACAGGGGGCGGGTTTGTTATAATGAAGCCGAGACTTGACACCACGCCACTAGCGCTTACTGATTAACCCTTTCCTCCAATATGATTCCTCTCCTCTTACGCATCAGCGGCTTTCTATCCTATCGTGACCCTATCGAGCTGGATTTCACCTCTTTTGAGCTGGCCTGCATTGCAGGGGAGAATGGAGCGGGTAAGTCATCCTTGCTCGATGCAATCACATGGGCTTTATTTGGCAAGGCGCGCAAACAGGATGATACACTGATCAACGCCCAATCGAAAGCGGCTGAAGTCAGCCTGGTCTTTGAGTATGAAGGTAATGTCTATCGCGTCCAGCGCACCAAATCGCGCGAGAAGACCGGCGTTCTGGAATTCCAAATCCTTCAACCAACAACTTCCAGCGACCGGCTTGCAAACACCCACGGAAAAATACCGGCCGGTGCGTGGAAGGCCTTGACCGAACATAGTTTAACCGAGACAAACCTGCGCATCCAACAGACTTTGCGCCTGGATTATGATACGTTTACCAACGCCTCCTTTTTTTTACAAGGTAAAGCGGATCAGTTTACCCAACAGCGACCGGGAGATCGCAAGCGCATTCTGGGCAGTATCCTGGGGCTAGAAATCTGGGAAAGCTACCGGCAGAGAGCAGCCGACCGGCGCAGGATGGTTGAGGATGAAATTACCGGCATCGATGGGCAGTTACGCGAGATCAATAGCGAACTGGGCGAAGAAGACCAGCGCAAAAGCCGTCTGAAGGCTTTGGAGGGTGATCTCAAGCGCGTAACCAGCGAGCGCGCGACCCAGGAGACGCTGTTAGAAAACATCCGCAAAGTTGCTGCCACGTTAGCTGAACAGCAAAAATGGGTTGACTCGCTGCGGCGATACCTGGAGGCTGCCGCCCGGCAGCTAGCCGAACAACAGCAGCGCCTGGCAGCGCGCAGAGTCGAGCGCGATTCTTACGCCGCGCTGGCGGGGCGCGCTCAGCAGATCGAGCATGCATTTGCTGACTGGCAAAGCCGCCGAGCAGACCTGGAGCGGCTGGAACAGGTGGCCGGTCGCTTTCGGGAGCAAGATATGCGCCGTATAGCGCCACGCGACGAGCTCCAAGCAGCCCGGGCGCGCCTGGAGCAGGAGCTGCACATGCTGCAAACGCAGGCAACTGAGTTACAACGCCAGGAGCCCGAACTGACCGATCTGCATGCCCAGGCCGAATCTGCCCATCAAAAACAGGTTGGGCTGGAACAGAAGCTAATTCAACGCAAACAACTGGAGCTGGATTTGCAAGCCTTGCGCGAAACGTGGCTGGAGGTCAAGTCGTCCATCCAGGGCCTGGAAAAAGAAAGCAGCGAGCTCAAAGAACGCCGCGAGCAGCTCGGCCAGGTTGAGGGAGCTGCCTGCCCTCTGTGCGGCCAGCCCTTGAGTGAGACGGACCGATTGGGGTTGATCGATTCGCTTTCTCTTCAGGAGCAGCAACGCAAAGCGCGCCTGAATGAGAGCCAGGCCAGGATGAAACAAGTGGGCGCGCAAGGAGAGGATCTCAAAAAGCAGGTGGAAGGCCTGGCCGGGGTGGATGCTGGATTGAAGGCGCAGACCAGCGAAGTTGCCCGCCTTGCCAGCAAGATTGAGATGCTTGAATCGCAACAGCAGGCCTGGCAAACCGGCGGCGCTCTGCGTGTGCATGAAATTACCCAGGCGCTCGAACAAGAGCAATATGCTCCACAAGCGCGCGCTCAATTGGCGCAAATCGACGCCGAGCTGCGCCAGATTGGATATGACCCTGAGCTACACGAGCGGGCTCGTCAGGCCGAACAGGAGGCGCGCGCCGTTGAGGACGAAATGCGCGCTCTGGAAAAGGCGCAAGCGGCCCTGGAGCCATTAGAGCGCGAAATTGGAGAGTTGGAAAATCAGGTCAACCAGACCGGCGAGGCGGTCGGCCGCCAGCAAGGTGAATATGATCAGGCTCTGGCGACATTGGCCGCTGCCCAGGCGCAAGCGCCTGACCTGGAAACGGCCGAGCGCACGCTCATGTTGATCCAGGAGAAAGAAAACTACTTACGCCGGGAAACTGGCGCGGCTCATCAGTTGGTGTCTGTGCTGGCCGAGTTGAAAAAGCGTCGCAAAGCCTTCGAAGCACAACGGGAGGAAAAAGCGAGGCAAGTTGGGCTGTATAAACAGCTCGAACGCGCCTTTGGCAAAGATGGCGTTCCGGCCTTGCTGATCGAACAGGCCCTGCCTCAGATCGAAGCCAAATCTAACGAAATTTTGGACCGCTTGAGCGGTGGGAATATGTCGGTGCGCTTTATCACCCAGGCGGCGTATAAAGAAAAGAACCGCCAGGATCTCAAAGAGACCCTGGAAATCCAAATCAGTGATAGCGCCGGGGCGCGCGATTATGAGTTGTTTTCCGGCGGGGAGGCCTTTCGGGTCAACTTTGCCATCCGCCTGGCGCTTTCCGAGGTATTAGCGAAGCGCGCCGGGGCGCGTCTGCAAACCCTGGTGATCGATGAAGGCTTTGGCAGCCAGGATGCCCAGGGTCGCCAGCGCTTGATCGAGGCGATTAACCTGGTGCGGACAGATTTTTCCAAAATCCTGGTCATCAGTCATATTGATGAATTGAAGGACGCCTTTCCCAACCGCGTTGAAGTCGAGAAGACTGCGCGTGGATCGACGATACGCGTTATTTGAGCAGAGATAACCTTTAACGACAGATTTCACAAATGGCTGAAGATCAAAAAGTGTTATTAGCGATTCTGGCGCACCCAGACGATGAGTCTTTTGGGATGGGTGGGACGCTGGCCTATTATGCCAGGCATGGGGTGAAGGTATACCTGGTATGCGCCACGCGCGGCGAGGCGGGCGATGTCGATCTGCAATTCTTGGAGGGATTTCATTCGATTGGTGAACGGCGCGAATCCGAGCTACGCTGCGCGGCGGGTATCCTGAGGCTGGCCGGAGTCATCTTCTTGAATTATCGCGACTCGGGCATGCCCGGCTCGCCCGATAATGCACATCCTGAGGCGTTGGTATCTGCGCCGGTAGATGAAGTCGCCGCAAAAGTCGCCCACGAAATTCGTCTCCTAAAACCGCAGGTAGTGTTGACTTTTGACCCGATTGGCGGTTACAAACACCCCGATCACATTGCCATTCATTACGCCACGACCCGAGCTTTTGGGCTGGCGGCCGACCCAACTTTTAGCGATGATCTGTCGCCTTACCAGGCGCAGAAACTGTATTACCACGTGATGCCCAAGAAATTTCTACGCCTGTTGGTGCGAGTCTTAAAGTTGTTTGGCTGGGATGCCCATCATTTTGGGCGTAATCGCGATATCGATGTGCAGGCGCTGGTGGAGGAAGGCGATTTCCCGGTGCATGCCGAGGTGGACATCCGCAGCGTAAGGGAGGAAAAGACGGCCGCGGGGGCCTGTCACGCCAGCCAGGAAGGTGGGATGCCCAGGCGGGGCATCCTGAGCCTGCTGGCGCGTTGGGGGGATCGCAAGGAGTTATTTATGCGGGCGATCCCAGTGGGACGGGCAGGAAAGAGGGAGCGAGATTTGTTCGAAGGGGTGGGATGAAGGTTGTCCTTATGGGCCTTTCGAAATCAGAGGTAGAAATACCCCGTAAGCTGTATTTTCAACCATAGACATATCTATCTGGTAGGGGAATGAGGTTGGGATCAGAAATACCTGTTCGTCGCCAGATTGCACGCCAACGGACCCGGCAGCGCCGGCCTGCCAGGCGAGCTGCATTTTGTCGGTCCCGCTGGTAAATAGATAGTAAGCGCCTGCGTCAGTGGTGCGAACGTTGGCGAGCTCGAAGGCCCATACGCCATTACTATCTGTGCGCGCCGAAACCCACTGCGAGACGCCCGGGTTGTCGACGCCATCAACATCCTGGAGCTGAATATAAACCAGCGCATTCGTGATGGGGGTTACTCCATCGGCTTGAAATACGTAGCCCCAAATCGTCTTGCCAGGAATTGGGATATTGAGGGTCGGGCCGGTCGTCGATGAATAATAGGCCCCGCCATTATTGTCAGTCGCGCTTCCAGAGCGTACCTGAAAATAGTAAGTTGTTGAAGGGTACAGACCTGAGATGGTGACGTAATGGGTGGTCGTATTGGTGACCGGGTCTGATGCCGTACTCCCCAGGGATGTCGTGGTACCCCAATCGACAAAACCATCAGAAGCAAGCGCAGTGGTCCAGCTCACGACGAAGCTGCCATCCCGCAGGTTGGTGATGAAAACCTGATGCAGGCCTGGATCCGTACTTCCTGAAGCATTTACTGCTGTTAGCGGTATTCTAATCACGATGATCAGCGTTAATAATCCGCATAACAGCCAAAGATTTCGTAAAGATTTCATGATCCCTTACTTCCCTGGATACAATTCCTATTGCTCTGACGTAACATGATTATATCGCCTAATGGATTACTTAATCTCGAATTTTCCTCCCGCGCTGGTCGCCTGCACCTCCGGGAAATAGAATTCCCAGGCGTGAGCTGGCAGCACCTGGAATTCGCCTGCTTGCAGCGGTACAAAGGTGTAAGTCAGCTCGTAGGTTCCGGCTGGCAAATAATCGGCCGACCAGGCGATGTGATCGTCGAAGATCGAGGCTTCGTGGAAATACCACCAGCCCCAACCTTCGGCGAAAGGGTCCCGCGGGTCGAAGCGGATGTTGGTCTCGGGCTCGCCGCCCTGGCCTTGCTGGCTGGTTTTGAGGCGCGTATCCAGTATTTCTGCCCCGGCCGGGATATAGTCTTCGACCATAACATGATAAGCGTCCCTCGGCACACTCAAAGTCAAGCGTACGCTTACTTTTTCGTTGGGCTGTACGGATAGGACCGGCTGGCACTCTTCTTTGGCGCAGTCGAGCACTGCCGGGAAATACTGGCGCGAGATGCTGAGGCCTTGCGAGAGTGGTTGGACCTGATCCACCGGACGGCTGAGGTTGAGCACAGCGCTGTAATACAGCCTGCCTGCGCCAGGGCTACGCTCGATCGTCAGCAGATTAGGAGAATCAGGATAGAGCTGTTTCAGCGGCAGGCTGGCGTTCACCGGGGTGAGCTGGTCCTTGCCGGAAGCCTGTCCGCTGGCGACCGGGGCATCGTTGAGGTTGGCGCCGAAGTTGAAATCGCCGCCCAACTCGCTGGTGGCCTTGATGACTTCATTCAAAGCGATTAAGGTCCAGGCGGTGGTATAGCTTGAAGTCCAACCGCCGTCCGCCTGGCGTTGGCTGGTCAGGTAACGCACAGCCTCCGTCACGATTGGCGCGCCAGGATCGCGTTGTGCTAGGGCATACGTGGCGATGGCGCTGTTGGTCAGTGTGGAAGTCATATTTGCGCCGCCCGCTTCGATCAGCTCCCAATGGGCGCCCGCGGCAGTGCGCACTGCCGCGCCTTGCAGATCAGAAAGCAGTGTGTGGGCCTCCTGGTTACCTGGCGAGACACGCTCCATGGCCAGCGCCAAGAGCG
>JAYRNN010000333.1:0-5083 GCA_041912175.1 Anaerolineales bacterium
CGCGTCCGCTCGAACTTGGGGGTATAAAACAACTGCTTTGGCGGCCCCTCCTCCAGGATCACGCCATTTTCCATAAACACGATCCGGTCCGAAACTTCGCGGGCGAAACCCATCTCGTGCGTGACGACCAGCATAGTCATCCCTTCTTCAGCCAATTTCTGCATTACGGTGAGCACCTCGCCGATCAATTCAGGATCGAGGGCGGAGGTCGGTTCGTCAAACAGCATCACTTCAGGGTTCATACCCAGGGCGCGAGCGATCGCCACGCGCTGCTTCTGGCCGCCGGAAAGCTGGGCCGGGAATAGATCGGCTTTCTCCTTCAGGCCGACGCGCTCCAGCTCCCACATCGCTTTCTCCTGGGCCTCCTTGGGTTTCATCTTCAAGACGCGCGTCATCCCAATAGTGACGTTTTGCAGGGCGTTGAGGTGGTTGAACAGGTTGAAGTCCTGAAATACCATCCCGATGCGCTGGCGGACCTTGTCGATATTGGTACGCGGCGCAGTCACCTCGACATCATCCAACCAGATGTGACCCTTATCGGGGATGGCCAGCAGGTTGATGCAACGCAGCAGCGTGCTCTTACCGGTGCCGCTGGGTCCAATAATAACCACTACCTCTTGCTCCTGGACGGTCATCGAAATGCCCTTAAGGACTTCTGTGCCTCGATAGGCCTTGTGCAAATCTTCAATACGCACGATCGGCAATTTAGATGATGGCGTCATCTCGCTCATGGCAGCTCCCAGGCTACATCAAGATTCGATAGCGGCGCTCTAGCCAATCCAAGCCGCGGTTGGTGGCGAAAGTAAGGAAGAAATAAATCAGCGCAGCCGCGCCGAAAGCCAGGAAGGGCTGCAAGGTGACCGCACTGACATATTCCGCCCGGCGGAGTATCTCTGGCACACCTAAAATATAGACTAGCGATGAATCCTTCAAGACAACCGCAGCCTCGTTCGACCAGGGGGGGATGGCCAGCCGGATCGCTTGCGGCAAAATTATATGGCGAATGGCCTGTATGCGGCTCATCCCCAGGGCGCGCGCCGCCAGCATCTGCCCGGCCGGCACCGACTGAAAGGCGCCGCGGAAAACCTCCGATTGATAAGCCGCGCTGGAAAACCCAAGCGCAACCGAGCCGGAAAGGAAGGGCGAAAGATCAACCGCCCGGGCAATTACAAAATAGAGTAAGAAAATAGTCACCACCACCGGAATAGCCCGGATGACGGTACTGTAAATTGCTGCAAATTGGGAAAGGAAGCAGCCGCCATACACTCGCATGATGGCCAGTAGAACGCCAAAGCTGAATCCCAAAGTGATCGCGATCAGCGACACGCCGAGCGTGACGCCCAGGCCGGCCAGCAAATAGCGAAAGAGAAGCAGCAGGTCTTGCAGGAAGGTCATAATTAGCCATAATAAGTAATTGGGCAGGCGATGGCGCCTGCCCAATTACTTATACACTTAGGTTAGGGGATGTTCCATTTCTTGAGCAGCGTGTCGATCGTGCCATCTTTTTGCATGGCCGCCAACGCATCATTGATTTTCTTCAGAAGGTCAGCGCTGCCCTTCTTGACTGCAATCGCCTGTGGCGCTGCGACAGTGTCGCCGGTGACCAGGGCAACCTTCAGGCCCTGGTTCTTGGCCAGCTCAGCCGCCGGGTCGGCATTGATGAACAATACGTCGATACGACCGCTGGCTACATCCAGGGCGCCCTGGTCGACGCGCTCATAGCGGAAGATCTGGTCTTCGGTCGTGCCGAGCGGTATCAGGTTGTCGACTGCCCACTTTTCCTGTAGGGTGCCGGTTTGGACGCCGATTTTCAATTTGGCGGCGTCCTGAGGCTTGGTCATCGTTATCGGCGAGTCGCCCTTGACCAGGAAAGCATCTTGCTGGGTGTGATAACCTTCTGAGAAATCGACCTTTTCTTCGCGCTCGGCGGATTTCTGCATGGCGGCAATCACGGCGGTTACTTTACCTTCCTGGACAGCAGCAATCAGGGAATCGAACGGCATATCAACGATTTCCACCTCCATCCCGATGCGCTTACCTACCTCGCGGATCAGGTCCATGTCGAAGCCCACAAATTCATTGGTCGCGGTATCCTTCGACTCGTACGGCGGGTAATCGGCTGAAGTGCCCACTACCAGCTTCGTCGGCTGCGCCCCGCCGCAAGCGGATAGCACCAGCGCCAGGGCGATGACGACGATCATTACAAGATTTAAGCGTTTCATTTCTCTCTCCTTCGAAATCATATTTTGGTTGTTGAATTCAGGCTGCGAAGCCGCCCAAATTCAATAACCCATCTTCTCTTCCTGATTGAGGTCAATTATAGTGTGCGAGGGGGAAATTGCATAGAATCTTCGACACAGACTTTTGGGATTACGAAGGCAGCGGCGACGCCTTCGTAATCCCAAAATTAGATGAACTCGCTGCGGTTCAAAATATCGGCGGGATCCCATCTTAGTTTCAGGGTGCGCATCAAGTCGTTAGCAGGGCGTGGCGGCCCCCAGGCATCCAATCCGTTGAGCCAGTCGCGCCGCCCGGCTGCCAGGCAGGCGTAGCCTGCCTGCGCTTCAGCGGCCTGGCGAAGC
Organism: Anaerolineales bacterium; assembly: GCA_041912175.1. Lineage (GTDB taxonomy): Bacteria > Chloroflexota > Anaerolineae > Anaerolineales > UBA4823 > CAZAGA01. The sequence continues at coordinate 2,583 of JAYRNN010000333.1, forward strand.
TCAGCCAGGAGCGCGGCGGCGCGCCCGATATCCACTGAAGCGCCGCCAACTGAAAGTATCCCGCTGCCAATATCGATCATCCATTCCCCGCCCAGGCGCCCAGGCGCCAGCCGGTTCAACAAACCCGGCAAGGCGCTGGGAGCGACCCCAGCGCGCAAGCTGAAAGGCCAGACGGCCAGGCGCTCTGCCCAGATGTACGTAGAAGTCGCCTGATCCGCTTCATCCAGGATGTAGGCAGGATCTCCCAAGGCCTTTTGGAACTCCCGCAGTTCCGCCATGACATCGACCGGATACCCCTCAAGGGTGATACACAGGCTGCAGCCAGGCGCAGACGGGTCCTGCGGAAGACCAGCGATCAGAATCACGCCTGAGGCCAGCGTGGCCAGGTGGGTTACCGATAGGCCGTGCTGCAGCCCCCGAGCCGGCTCTAAACCAGTCCAAACCAGCGTGCGCCTGGCAATTGGCAGCGGTAAGATTCTCAGCGTTACCTCGGTCAACACGCCGAGCGTGCCATACGCTCCGCAGAAAAGCTTGTTCATCTGGTAACCGGCGACATCTTTCGCCAGGGGGCGGCCGAAACGCAGCAGCCGCCCATCCGCCAGAGCAACCTGCACCGCCAGCACCTGGTCGCGCAGACCCCCATACAACATGCGCAACGGGTGGTTCAAGTTGGTCGCCAGCATGCCCCCCAGTGTGCTCTCTCGCCAGGGGTTGGCGGCAGCGATCCAAAAGCCTCGTTCAACCAGCTCCGCCTGCAGCTCGGCAAACAGGCTGCCGGCCAGGGCGGTTACGTAAAAATCATCTGCAGAAAGGTTCAGAACGCGGCGCAGATTTTGCGTTGAGAGAACCAATCCAGAATCTGCTGCGCCGCGCCACTGCTGCCCGCCCCCCGCGATCCGTGTAGACTGTTGTATCTCCTGCAATCGACGCAATCCATCTGCGGTCTCGGATGGATTGGCCGGTTCGAACAGATCGCCGGGGAGAGCGCCGATCGATGGAGGCGCCGGCGCTGCCGGCTCTAACGTGGGTGGGAAAATCTTGCCGGGATTAAGCAAACCCTGTGGATCGAAAACCTGTTTCACATCCAGCATGGCTGACAGCTCGGCCGGCGAATACATGCTGGACATCGCGGTGCGTTTTTCAATCCCGACGCCGTGTTCCCCGCCAATCGAACCGCCAATTCCCGCACAGTAATGCAGGATTTCCTCCACCGCCTGGTGGACGCGCCGGCGGTCATCCTCGCGCGAAAGATCACAAAGTAAGCCGGGATGCAGGTTCCCATCTCCCGCATGCGCCAGGTAAGCGGTTGGCAGCCTGTGACGCACTGCGATTGCATCGATCTCGCGCAATGCTTCAGCCAGGCGCGAGCGAGGTACGCTTACATCCAATACGTATTCACTGGGACTGATCCGCGCCACCGCGCCGGCAGCGCTGCGCCTGCCCAACCAAAGCCGTTCACGCTCCTCGGCTGTGCGAGCAATCTTGATTTCCAGCGGGGAAAAGCGTTCCAATATCTCTGCAACGCCGTCAAGTTGAGCGTCCAGACTCTCCGGGTATCCTTCGACATCAAAGATCAAAAGCGCCGCAGCCTGTCGCAACAGGCCCAGACCCAGGTAATCCTCGACAATGTTAATCATATTGCGGTCCATCAGCTCAATCGTAGCCGGCGTCAGCCCAGCCGCGATGATCGCCGAAACCGCCTGGCCGGCCACTGCTACTGCATCGAAACTGGCAGTCAACGTTTTTACTGCTGCGGCCGAGCGGCGTAACCCCAAAATGGCCTGGGTAATTAAGGCCAGGGTGCCTTCCGAACCGGTCAACAGACCGGCAAAATCATACTCAGGCGGATCGTAGGCTGCGCTTCCCAGCCTTACGCTGCGTCCATCCGCCAGGACTGCATCCAGGCCCAATACATAGTTCCCGGTTACCCCATACTTCAAACAGTGCGGGCCGCCGGCGTTTTCAGCAATGTTCCCGCCGATCGTGGCCACCGAATAACTGGCCGGGTCGGGAGGATAGATCAGGCCAAGCGGCGCCAGGCGCTGCTGCAAGACCTGGTTAATGACGCCAACCTCTACGATCGCCTGGCGGCTTTCCTGATCCACCTGGAGAATCGCTTTCATTTGGGCAAAACTGGCGATCACCCCTGCCTGGGCCGCCACCGCGCCGCCGGTCAACCCTGTGCCTGCACCGCGCGCCACCAGGCATACCTGGTTTGCCATGGCCCATTGCATCAGGCGCTGGGCATCCTGAGCGCTGGACAGGATAACCACCCCATCTGGCTCGCCACGGTCCTGTCCGGCGTCCAGCGTATAAGGCAGCCGGCTGACAAAGTCGCAGTACACCTGTCCGGGCGGAAAGAGGGCTTTTAGAGAAGTAATCTGGGAGGCGGTTAACATAGGGCTTACCCTTCAACTGGGAAACGTGGGATGATAATGCCTGCCTGGGGAATGACTGCCACACTTTCCCGGCGTTCCGATTCGGGCAGGCGGTTGACCGCC
>JAYRNN010000334.1:0-9784 GCA_041912175.1 Anaerolineales bacterium
TGCAAGCGCTCACGCTCAATGAAGCGATTTCTGACTTCAAGAAACCAGACTTGATCGAAGCTGGAAAAGAATTAACCCCTTGAAGAAGTGAGCGTGGAAGGACTCGAACCTTCAACCAATGGCTTAAAAGGCCACTGCTCTGCCATTGAGCTACACGCCCACGAAATCTAACGCACGCCATTCTATCACGCCTGTTGCCTCCCGTCAACATTAGAAAGTTGTCACTGTAAGACCCCATCTGGTGCATTTCGCAGATTATAATGTGTGCCAGAATGAAAATCGTCCGCGTCCTTTTACTCATTACCCTGAGTCTATTTCTATCATGGGGGCTTGTCATTATTGCGAATGATTTCCAAATTCATTCCTACCGGCGTTTTATGGTCCTATCCGTCTGGATCGCGCCTTTAACTTTTTTGATCCTCTTCCTGCTTACCCGCCTCTTAACCCCCTCGACCGTGGCGCTAAAGGATAAATCACTACAGAAATCCCTATTTTTTATCGTAGTTTTGTCTGTCCTGACGAGCTTACTTTTGATCCCAAGGACCACGGATGTTATCCGTTATTTTGTGACCTTCCTGGTCGTTGGGGTTACGTTTTTTTCCCTGGCAACGATTACGCTTTTATTCGTTCGTAAAGGTTATGAGCGGTATTTCTCTTCTGCTATTGTGGCCTATCTGTCTATGGTAGGCGTAATTGGTTTTTCGTTATTTCTTTTTATGAGCCGGTTTGTTCGGATGTATGGCGATGATTTCTGTTATCGCAATCTGGTGCTTCAATTTGGCTATATACCCGCAGTGATTGGATTTTATTTAAACTGGTCCGGAAGATTATCTTCGATTTTCTTGTCTTTTGCTGCTTCGGGAATTTATTTTGGCGTAGGCGCTCAAATATTATTGGCCGGTTTTTCCGGATTTTCGGCAGCATATCGTTTTTCAAAACCGATCACAAAAAAATATTTCCGGATTCTCTGGAGCCTGGCGGTTGCTACTTTGATCCCATGTTTGATCTTTGCCCTTATCCCAGACCCATATAAAACGATTTATTGGACGGTAGCTTCAACCGATTATTTGCCGCTATTAATCCTGGCGCCTCTGTATCTGTTGTTGATCAGTAATACCTTTGAAGGTAAGTATTTGAACTTGGCGTTATATGCTACTTTTGGTTTCTTGTTGTCGTTCTTATTGACTAACACACACGAAGTGGCCGCATTGCCGGTTTTGTTTTTAAACGCTTTATTTTTTATCGTCGCTTTCATCACCGATCGTGCGAATAGAGGAAAACTTCTTATCCTGGGGCTAGCGCTTGCTGGGAGCGTGCTCGGCGCAGCCGTGACGATTTTATCGCCGGGTAATTTTGTCCGGCACACTGCCCAGGCTTACCCACAACCGCCCGGATTGATCACCCTCGTGATGCAGAACTCAACATATGTATTTCAATTTCTCGTCGAAATACTGCATGGACAGAAATGGTTGATGTTGTTCTCAGCATTTATTCTGGGTTATATAGGGCCAAAGATCAGCATACGTAGCAAATTCTCGGCGTTGATAGTTCTGCTAATCGTTTGCTGTATGGTTTGGCTCAGCTTTCTGCCTGGCGTCTATGCAGCTCAGGTGCAGATTCCCCCACGCGCACAATTTATTCCCACGTTATTTCTAGTTATGGGTTTCTTTTGTATGGGCTGTCTGACCCATTTCGAGGCTGGCAGGCCGGTTATATTGGCAACTGCGTCCATTTATTTGTTACTCAGCATATTCTTTTTTCGAGATTTATTCAGAAAAAAAATGGATCTGGTTACGCCGTTTATCCATTATGCACAGGATTGGGATGAGAGGGATGATTTGCTCCGTGAGACGGATACAGCGCCATACAAGATCAAGATCCCATGGGATTCTACTGAACAAGAATTTAACTGTGTGCTCGATTATTATGAACGGATCAAATAATCTCATTTTCGATTATGTATAAAAATCCTTGACTTTTCCTGGTAAGCTTGATACGATGACCACACAGATTTCATCGCCGGAGGAAGAATGGCCGATCTACCGAAACTTACCGAACAATCCTTTGAGTCAGAAGTACTCAAGGCTGATTTACCTGTTTTAGTGGATTTTACTGCTGTGTGGTGCGGTCCATGTAAAATGCTAGACCCAATTGTCCAACAACTGGCCCAGGATTGGCAGGGAAAGGCAAAGGTGGTTAAATTGGATGTGGATGATAACCCAAACCTGACGATGAATTATCAAATTATGGGTGTGCCTACACTGATGCTATTTAAAAATGGCGCTCCGGTTGAGCGTGTAACCGGTTATCAGCCTAAAGATCGCCTGGAAAAAAAGTTTCAACCCCACATAAAATAATACATCATTTTGAGTCGACAGAATACAAAATGAAGCGGTTGTTGCGGTAAACAACCTCGCCCAATGTCTTCATCGCGGCGAGCAGGGCCTTCCGGTCTGCCGACTGAGAATTTTCTAGCAAGACATATTGCACACCGTACTTGTGAAGGATATCTTGTCGTTCACTTTGAGTAGCATCCGCACCAAAAAAATGGATTGCGTCTCGAATCCTATCTTGCAGATCGGGGACAAAGGGTAGATCATTATAAGAAGCGACGAGTTTACCGCTAAAACTTGGCACCAATATACTCTTCGTGCTCCTTGGATCGGTCAGAACCACATCATAATGATCGACATAACTGTTAAGAAAATAATAAGGTTCATAAGTTTTTACCCCTGGGGCGATTGAGCGTTCGAGTGCGGGTGAGATGAAGGGCAGGTAAGCTGCAGCGAGTAGAATGAATGTGACCCCCAGTGAGAAGACGAGCGGCCAGGTGTTTGCGGGGACGAATTTTAGCAGCGGCTTTTTCTCAAATTGAACCAGGTGTTTTGCAAGGGTTAATTGGATGATCATTACCAAGAAAGAAATTACCCGCCCGTAACTATAGGCCGCCAGAAGAAAACCGCCGATATATATGAGGGCTAAAATCGCGAACATCACCAACAATGGCTGACGCCAATTCGCACGGAAATCGATCACAAGAAAAGGGATTCCGATCAATGCAGGCCACAACCTTAAAATGAGGTATTGGTACATTGCCTTTTGCGTGCTATCGTAAACCGAGGCGCCGCCAAATATCAACTTTAAGAATGGATAGTAAGGCCAAAAAGATGCCAGGAGCAGCAGCAGCGCGAAAAAGCCTGCGATCTGGAACAGCTCGAGCCGGATTTCGCCTTTTTTGCAGATACCCATGGCAATTATGCCAGACGCAAGAAAAATGAAAGTGAATTGATGGGAAAGAATGACGATCAGCGACAGAAGTAAGATTGGCGCCCATAAACCAGGTTGCTTTTTTTCGATCCGCCTGTGATTGATGGCCAGGATAATAAACGCCAATGCCGCGTTAAAAGTAGACGGGTATGGAAGCACATATCCGAGTACGCGTAAGTGAAAAAATCCGCTGAAATTCCAAACGCCAGAGCCCCAAAGTAGCAAAATTAAAAGCAAGCCATAGTAAGCAATCCCGTCCCGTTCCTTAGGCCATAGCGCAGAGATAAATAAATAAAGGCCAATTAGCAGCAGGAAAAGATTAATTATCCCGGCGATGGAAAGTGTTTTAATTGGGCCAATGTGGGTCAAGCGCGAAAATAACCCCCAAAACAAGGCATAAGGCGAGAATAAAGCATGCGGCGCGTCTGACGATAGCAGGGAATGCTTCGGATCAATTGGATTGTATGCCAATTCGTTGATGACTGCGCTGTGTTCCCAAAAATCTCCCACCCAAAATTGCTTGGAAACGCTCAATGCCATTAGAGCGAAAAGCATTAAGCTGAGCAACAGGTAGCGATATTTAAGCCAACGGGTTACTACCGATTGCATGATCTTATTTGTTTCCATTTACGAATTTCTGTTGTTTAAGTTGGGTTATGCGCTGTGTCAATGTCCATATCCTACACTGAAACTGGTGAAATATTATAGCAGGTTTCCAAACGGGTTATTTGTCTTGGAATCTCCAAAAAATGGTAGAATTGATATTACTCTTTATTGTAGTTACTAACAATAGTGATAAATATATGGAAAATTCAATTACCACAAAAATGCACAACGGGGGGTACCGGATGACCCCACAGCGCTGGGCCATTTTGGAGATTCTAAAAACCTCAGGCAGTCATATGAGCCCGATTGAAATCTTTCAGCAGTCGCAGGGCGTTATTCCTGGTATGACGGAGGCGACAGTATATCGTACGCTGAACTTCCTAACTGAGCAGGGATTGGTGCTCGCTGCACACATCGGCAGCGGCCAATTGGTTTATGAGTATGCAGAACACGCCCACCATCACTTAATCTGCCGGTCTTGTGGGCAAATCCTGGAGATTGATCACGAAGCGCTAGCCGAGTTATATAAAGGCTTCAAAGAGCGTACCGGGTATCAGATCGACAGCCTGCATACCACTTTTTTCGGACTCTGTCCGGCGTGTCAGAGTTCTTAAATGAAAGGCATGCAATAAAACGCAGAAAAGGAGCGAAAAATGTTATATTCCCCAGCAGCCATGCATATTCCGGATGGATTTCTATCATTTCCAGTAGCGATCGTTTTATGGATCATTTCGATCATTGTCGTTGGTTATTCGTTGAAACGGGTGAGTAAAGATATTGGGGAACGCAAAGTACCTTTGATGGGTGTGTTAGCTGCGGCTATTTTTGCAGGGCAAATGCTTAATTTTGCTGTGGCAGGAGGCACCTCTGGTCATCTGATGGGCGCTGCGATTGCTACAATCCTGCTCGGCCCGTGGGCGGCTATACTTGTGATGACCAGCGTGGTCAGCGTACAGGCTTTGATCTTTCAAGATGGCGGGCTGCTGGCCTTGGGGGCGAATATCTTTAATATGGGTGTCATCGGCGTCGCTGTATCCTACGCGGTATACACCACGATCCGGAAATTGGCAGGCGCTAAACCTTGGGGTATTTTTGTGGGCGGTTTTCTAGCAGCCTGGTTATCGATTTTTATCGCTTCGCTTGCTGCGGCATTGGAGTTGGCCTTCTCCGGGACATCTCCGGCCAACATCGCCGTTCCGGCGATGGCCGGCATTCACGCGATAATCGGTGTAGGAGAGGGGCTAATCACGTTGGGAGTATTGGCGTTCATATATTCAGCGCGGCGTGATCTTCTCGACACCGGCCAGACTCAAACAGTCGGGGGGTGGGCGGTCTGGGTTACAGGGTTTGCCATAGCCCTCGTCCTGGCAGTTGCTTCGCCTTTAGCTTCTTCTCACCCGGACGGACTCGAATGGGTAGCTGAAAGGAAAGGTTTTCTCGATACTGCTCAAGGGCCGCTTTACAAGATTATCCCAGATTATGTTTTACCAGGTGTTCATAATCAGGCTTTAGCCACGATCCTGGCAGGCATCCTGGGCGTCATGATTGTGTTTGTTGTCGCGGCGGGAGTAGCCTACGCACGGCGGAATCGCCCGGCCAACGGAGATTAGACGAAAACGAATGCACGTCAATTTCCTTGACCCGTATAAGCCACGCCCCAGCTTTATCCACAGGCTTGATCCACGTGTCAAGTTCGTCCTCGCGTTAGTTTATATCCTGACAGTTGCACTGATCCCTTCAGGTGAGTGGGCTGCCTATATCCTGTTATTGGCCGTGGTGATTTCGATAGAAATTTTGTCCGAGCTTGGCGTGGGTTATGTGCTCAAAAGATCGTCGTTAGCTTTGCCCTTTGTATTGGCTGCTTTCCCGATCATATTTACCTCTAAAGAGGGCGCGATTTTGTTTCAGTTCACGGTTGGCGCCTGGACCTTGAACGTCTACCAGGTTGGCTTGGAGCAATTTCTCAGCATCGGTTTGAAATCCTGGTTATCCGTGCAGATGGCGATTGTCTTGTCGGCGAGCACAACGTTTCCAGATTTGCTTGTTGCGATGCGCGCTGTCCATATCCCACGCCAGATTGTTTCCATTTTTGGGTTGATGTGGCGTTATATGTTTGTATTGGTCGATGAGGCGCTGCGCTTAATGCGAGCCCGAACTGCGCGCAGCAGTCAATCGGATCAGCCAGAGCTTAAGACTGGCGGCAGCCTGGTATGGCGTGGGCGTGTGGCAGGCGGGATGGCCGGCAGCCTGATTCTGCGTGGGATTGAACGCAGCGATCGGATTTACATGGCTATGCTGGCGCGCGGTTATGACGGCGAGGTACATTCGATACCGTTACAGCCCCTAAATACGCAGAACTGGTTGACCCTGGGTATTGGCCTGGCTCTGTTCTTAAGTCTATTAGGGTTGGCTTATCTTTTCTAGCGCTTTACCAAGGCAGAAAGTGGTTTTAAGATAGAGATTTATGCATCATTCGATTATTGTCGAGCAATTATCATTTTCATATCCTGATGGGCATCGAGCGCTGGACAGCGTCTCACTTTCGATCCAGCCAGGAGAGAAGGTCGCACTGGTTGGCCCAAATGGCGCGGGCAAATCTACCTTGATCTTGCATTTGAACGGGATTCTAACAGGTCGAGGCAAAATCCATGTTGCTGGCTTAGAAGTCAACGAAAAGAACCTGGGTAAGATCCGCGCTCGGGTCGGGTTGGTCTTTCAATCCCCAGATGACCAGCTTTTTTCGCCCACCGTGTTCGACGATGTGGCTTTTGGCCCCTTATATCAAGGACTACCGGTGGACGAGGTGCGCGCCCGCGTAGGTGCTGCTCTGGAAGCAGTGCATATGGGCGAGTATATTCAGCGCGTCTCTCATCATTTGAGTATGGGCGAGAAAAAGCGCATCGCGATTGCCACGGTATTATCCATGCAACCGGAAGTGTTGGTCTTGGATGAGCCTACCGCCGGGTTGGATCCGCGTGCTCGTCGCACCTTGATCCACCTGTTACAAGAATTGCCATTGACCATGCTGGTCTCTTCGCATGATATGCTGCTGGTGCGGGAAATCTTCCCGCGCATGATCATTATGCACGAAGGCCAGATTGTCGCCGATGGGCCGACGGAGATTCTGCTCAATGATGAGCCGCTATTAACCGCCCACGGATTGGAGAGACCCTGATCTGGTTAATAAAAAAAGGGCAGTCTGATGAACTGCCCTTTTTGGGCCTTCTAATCGGCTGCCACCGGCAGACCTAAATCGACAATTGCCGCTTTTCGCAGCGCCTCAGCCTTGTCCGTCCGCTCCCAAGGGAGGTCTAGATCGTCACGACCAAAATGACCATAAGCCGCCGTCTGTTGATAGATCGGTCGCCGCAGGTTAAGATCGTGGATGATCGCGCCGGGACGTAAGTCAAAGAATTCGGGAATTAACAGTGCAATTTCTTCGTCCGGGATACGACCGGTGCCGAAAGTTTCGACGTTGATGCTCAATGGATGTGCTACGCCGATGGCATACGCCACCTGGATTTCGCAGCGATCTGCCAATCCGGCCGCGACGATATTCTTGGCCGCCCAGCGGGCTGCGTACGCAGCCGAACGATCAACCTTCGTCGGATCCTTGCCGCTAAATGCGCCGCCGCCATGGCGTCCCATCCCACCGTAGCTATCCACAATAATCTTACGCCCAGTCACACCAGCATCACCCTGTGGGCCTCCGATTACGAATCGGCCGGTGGGATTGACGTAGATCTTGATCCGTTTGTCCACCATGTCTGCTGGCAGCACGGGTAGGATAACTTGCTCGATCACGGCTTTACGGATTTCTTCTTGTGAGATTTCCGGGGCGTGTTGTGTACTGACCAACACCGTGTCGACCCGTTTGGGTTGCCCATAGTTGTATTCAATCGTCACCTGAGCTTTCCCATCCGGGCGCAGCCAGGGTAAACTGTTATTTTTGCGGACCTCAGACAGGCGGCGGGTGAGCTTGTGGGCCAGGTAAATCGGCATGGGCATCAGGACCGGCGTCTCGTTACAGGCATAACCGAACATCATGCCTTGGTCTCCAGCGCCGGTCGCTTCCACCTCGGCCTCGTTCATCTCGCCAGTTTTAGCCTCCAAGGCCTTGTTCACACCCATGGCGATATCGCCAGATTGCTTGGCAATGGCGACCAGTACGCCGCAGCTATTGGCGTCAAATCCTTTCGCGCTGTTGTCATAACCAATTTCGTTGATTACCTTGCGAACTAGCTCATCGAAATTCAAGTGTGCGTTGGTTGTTATTTCACCCAGCAGCATCACATACCCGGTCTTGGTTGCTGTTTCACAGGCTACCCGTGAATACGGGTCTTGTTCCAGGCAGGCGTCCAAAATAGCATCGCTAACCTGATCGCAAATCTTATCAGGGTGTCCTTCAGTTACCGATTCCGATGTGAAGAAGAGTTGCCGCGAATTCATAAAAGTTGTTGTCATACACTACCTCCAAGTAAAATAAAATTGCCCCTTCCGGTCGTTGTGAAAGGGCAATACACGAGGTACGGACGCCCTCTCATCTTCCAGAATCTCCGTCTGCCGGATTTGGCACCGTTTTAGCAATTTGCTTTTAAATCGTCAAAGCGAACTGTTAAGTGGTTGTCGAGGTTTCACAGGGCCGGTCCCTCCACCTCTCTGGATAAGAGTGCCGATAGAGGCTATAAAATTGACAAAAAAGATCATACCACGATTAGAAAAAGCTGTCAATCAAACGAGAATATAAACAATGGCGTAAAAGCTGATTACGCCAGCCCAAAGCCACGAGTCAATCCGGTCAAATACACCCCCGTGACCAGGAAGAAGAGCGCCAGAGTCTTTTGCACCGAACTGGCGCTTAATCATGCTTTCGCCTAAATCGCCCAACGTAGTCAACACACTGAGTAGCAAACCAAGGATGGCGCCATTGATTGGGGTGATATAAACCGCGCTGCTGGCGGCGGTCGGCCACGAGTTTGCCAGATATTGCCAGAACAGTGCTAAAAGCGCTGCTCCAAGCGTACCGGTTAAAATGCCGCCGAAATACCCTTCCCAGGATTTCTTGGGGCTTAAACGTTTGCTCATTTTATGGCGACCGAACTGCCGTCCGATGAAATAAGCTCCTGAATCAGCCAACCATACCGCCGGGAGAGCCAGCAACACCCACCACAGGCCCTCGGGTAATGCCCGGAGGGACACCAGATAAGCGCCGATAAATCCCAAGTACATCCCGCCGGTAACCGTGATTGCAAAGTCGACGGCGGCCTGATCTCGACCACGCTCGTAAGCAACCAAATGAAATCCCATGCTGAGCAGGATAAACAGGCTGATGATTAACCCATCCAGTGCGAAACCCTGCCAGCCGCGTGCCAGCGCCATCAGCACGGCCATCCCGATCACCAAAAACATCGCAGGTTCGTTACCGCCCATGCGGAACAGCTTGACATATTCACTGGCTGCTAAGCCTAGAATCAAGGCAATCATCAGTGTGTATGCCCAGCCGCCTAGGTAGATAAATACCAGGCCAACCGGAAGCAGGATGGCGGCTACAAGCACCCGTTTAGCCAGCATGGGTAGTCAGGTTTCCTTCTGTCTCGGATACTTTGCCGTAACGCCGGACGCGATGGCTGAATTCCTCGAGCGCTTTCCTCAATTGTTCCTTGTCGAAATCCGGCCAGTAAACTGGTGGAAAATACCACTCGCTATATGCCCCCTGCCAAATCAAAAAGTTGCTTCCGCGTAGCTCACCCGACGTGCGGATAATCAAGTCCGGGTCTGGGATGCCGGTGGTGAAAAGATAATTGCTTACAGTTTCTTCATTAACATTTTCACTCGCCATGCCATCGTTGAGCATGCGCTGGATTGCGCAAACGATTTCATCCCGCCCGCCGTAATTGAAGGCTATACTTAA
>JAYRNN010000335.1:0-1938 GCA_041912175.1 Anaerolineales bacterium
AGCGGGCGTTGCGGCTGATCCGCAGTGAGCAATCCCAAATCGTGAAGCTCTAATGAGGTATAAGGCGCCAGACCTGGCGCGGTTACGGCATAAATTTTATTCATGGCTCTGGAGTGATCAAATCCACAGAGTCCATCGCCAGGGTGCTGCCATCTGCGGCGCTCAGATCGTGCAATTCAAGTCGAAAAGGCGTACCAGGCCGGATGGCGCTGATATCGACCGGAGCGTCGAAGTCGCCGGGCCCACCGGCGCCATCTGAATTCACCATGATTGGACCCTCGGCGAGTAGATTCCCGGCGCGATCGAAGATGCGGTAAACCAGGTTATTCTCGAAGGGCGAGACGGTCACATTTCCCTTCACCGGTAGTGCGCCAGATACTTGCGCGCCGGAGACAGGGCTGGTGATGGTGATGGCGCGTTCCTTGCCCATTGGCGTGATCGAAGCCAGCCTTCTCAATAACAGAACGCCATTGGTTAACCGGAATGTCTCAGAGACCGGTAGGCTCGGGCAACACATCGGATCCTGGTCTCCGTGGATCACTGCATCCAAAATGATTTTACCCTGGTCAATTTTGAGGCCGTTGATGACCGGCCGGTCGTCTATCAGCGTCGCAGAGGTTTGGACGGGTTGGCCGCCCTGGTTGCCCATCACTACCAACGAGACGAAAGTCCCACTTCCGCCGCCATTTTCTGCGATGAGCACCACTGCATCATCGATCCCGTCGCCATTCACATCCCCGAATGCGAGCGGGGTGAGCATCTGGGCAGAAATATAATCCTGGCCAGAACCGGCTGTATACTTGCCATCCGCAAGTTTTACAGTTTTATCATAGGTGGAAAGCCTGAATTCGAAATTCTTCAACAGCTCCTGCCAGGCGCTGCTGACTTGGGCCGGTGTGGCGGCGGCTGTCGGCTGAGATAGACTGGCCGGCGGAAGGGGAGAAGGTGAAGGTTCGATTGCAACAGGAGCGCCGTCAACCTGTGTGGCGGCCTGTGATACTGGAGGTACGGTAACCGCCTGCTTCTGGCTCTGTGGGCTGCAAGCAACCAGTGATATCACCAGAAGGCAAGCAAGCAAACCAGTTATTAGGCCGAGAAATGGGATTGAATGAGTGTGCATTTTTATCTTTTGCATGTTGAACGCCTCCATCAAACGGTCATGCTGAAAAAATATCCAATTTTTGAGGCAACACCTCGTAGATGACTTTCGATAATGCTTCAGAACGCAGTTCGCCATCCACCTGGATAGGCGAGGTCGGGTTCAATTCAATTTCCAGACGGGTGGTATGGTGCTGGTGGATTGCCCGATCGTTAACGTAGCTGCCATTTATCGTGCGCGGCAGGAGACCGAGCATCCTGAACCGCCCCGGCGCATATCCGTAGACAAAAGTTAGCTTGCCATCCGCCGGGTCGGCTGCGGGCGCCATGCGAAATAACCCTCCGGTGATGGGGCAGTTGCCGACGGATACCAGGCTGGCAGGCCCTTCATAGGATCCATCATCCCAAGCCAGCTTGATCGCCCATTCGGGCTTTGACCAGATGGCAACCAAGGCTGCTGCGAGGTAGCGCACGATCCCTTTTAGTTTTACCATGCGTATGTTGTACTGGGTTACCACTGGCTCCAACCCCACGGCGGAGTTGTTATCGAAGACCCAATCATTGGCTTTGATCAGATCGATGCGGCGCGTCTTTCCAGCAGCAATGGCATTAGCTGCCTGGTTAAGATCGAGCGGCAACCCCAGGTTGACCGCCAGGTCATTGGCTGTCCCCAGCGGCATTATACCTAACGGCCCGAGGATTCCGTCAGGATACGCTCGATACAAACCGTTCACCACCTCGCCGATGCTGCCATCTCCGCCGGCGGCAATGATCGGTGAAAATCCTTGCCGGACAGCCGCCTCAGCCTGGCGAATCCCATCGTTCGACCCGCTTGTTTCG
>JAYRNN010000336.1:0-6887 GCA_041912175.1 Anaerolineales bacterium
AGCACGGACTTCCCTTCTGCAACCCACATCAGCGTTTTGCCTGCCTGCTCCAGCAAGATGCCTTTTTGTAGGACCTCATCTGAAATCATCACGCCTGCTTCGTCCATCAGTTTCTGATTGCCGATCGAGATGCTCGTGCCGTTCGAGATAGCGCGCAATCCAAGACCTGTCAACGACTCGGTCTCATCCATGGCAATCACAGGCCCTCCTTGCGCTTCGGCTGCCCGGACGACCGCCTGGGCGAGGGGATGCGCCGAGCGCCGCTCCGCCCCTGCGGCGAGTGAGAGCAATTCTTGATTGCTCAGCTTATCGAATGAGATAATGTCGGTCACCTCAGGTTTCCCGTGCGTGATCGTGCCGGTCTTATCGAAGGCAATCGCCTTGAGATGGCCCAGATTTTCAAGGTGCATGCCGCCTTTGACCAGAACGCCATTGCGCGCCGCCTGGGCCACACCCGCCAGGACGGCAGAAGGGGTTCCCAAAGCCAGCGCGCAGGGTGAGGCAGCGACAAGCAAGGTCATAGCGCGCAGGAATGATTCCTGGAATGGAAACCCCAGTAGCGGCGGAATGACGATAACCAGCGCGGTGAGTACCAGCACGCCGGGGACAAAAACCCGCTCGAACTTTTCCACCGTTTGCTGCGTGGGTGATTTTTGCGCCTGGGCCTCCTCGACCATTTTCATCACGCGCGCAAGGGTGGAGTCCTTAGCCAGGCGACTGACCTTAACCTCCAGCGCGCCTTCGCCGTTGATCGTACCGGCAAAGACCTGATCGCCGGGGGTTTTATCCACCGGAAGGGATTCACCTGTTACCGGCGCCTGGTCTACGCTCGAACTCCCGCTCAGGATGTCGCCGTCTACCGGGATGCGCACTGCGGGTCGGATGATAACCAGGTCTCCGAGCTGGAGCGTTTCTACTGAAACCTCTTGTTCCTTGCCTTCCCGGCGGACGAGGGCGGTCTTGGGCGCCAGGTCTGCCAGGGCGCGCACGGCGGCGCGGGCGCGGTCCAGGGCGCGCTCTTCCAGGGAGTGGCCCAGGCTGAACAGGAACAGCAGCAGCGCGCCTTCGGCAAATTTACCCAGCACGGCCGCGCCGAGAGCGGCCATGATCATCAGCAAATCGGTGTCAAAATGGCGCTCGCGCAGGGCGTGCCAGGCATGCCGGGCGATATCCCAGCCCCCAAATAAGTACGCGGCGAGGTAGAAGCCCAGGCTGAGTAGCGCCGGAAAAGCGAAGAACTTTGCTCCCAGCCAGCCGGTGAGCAAAAACAACCCGCATACCAGGCTGAAGAGAAGCTCGCGGTTCTCCTGCAGGCGGGCCTGTAACCCGTTGAGCGGGATGGTATAACCCAGCGAACGGACACGCTTTTCGATGCCGAGGCGATTCACTTTACGTGAATCGAATTCCACCCACATCTTTTCGGCAGGATAGTTGACATTTACTGAAAGCACGCCGTCCATGCGCCCGACGCTGTGTTCCAGCACCAGGCTGCAATCAGAACAGTCCATACCTTCGATGGGGATCGCAGCGTGATGGAAACGATTGACGATCTGCGCCCCCGCCCGTTCAGCAATGCGTGTGACTTCTGGAAGCGTCAACAGGTTCGGGTCATAGTGCAAGCATAAATCTACTGGCGATTTATCGCGCTCCAGATGCGAACGTAAAATGCCTTTGTGATTTTGCAGAGAAGATTCCAACCGGGCGAGGCACTCATCCTTCTCATCTTCAATTCCAGGAAGTAAGATAGGGATTTCGAGTTCGATTGTTTTTTCCATAATTAAGTCCTCGTCGAGCAGCAATGATTACACAGGATCGTAAAGCCCAATGGGCTGCTATGAGATCGGATCAGACAACCTGCGAATGCGAATGCACTCGCAGTCGGTTTTAGATTGTGGGGGGATGGGATATTTCCAGGCAAAATATCAGGGCGCACATGCTGTCTCGGGTTTCTTCTTAGCCATGTAACACGTGATCCAGACCACGTTGGAAGAGATCGATTACGTGGTCGTCGTCGATACAGACATACACATTGCGGCCCTGTTTGCGCGTTCGGATCAGACGCTTGTCGCGCAGGCTGCGCAACTGGTGAGAAATAGCGGACTTACTCAGCCCAATATGTTCCACCAGATCGCCCACGTTCATCTCGCCATCCAATAGCGCGGCGATGATGCGTAGGCGAGTTGGGTCAGACAGCGCCTCAAATAAATTGCTGAGCCGCTCGGCAGCATCTTCATTGAAACGATCAGGAGCAAATGTAGTATTCATATCCATATTGTTGAATAATTGCTCAACTATGGAATTATAATACAATTGTTTAACTTTGTATAGATATCAGAGCTTTGCTCGATCTAGTGTAAGCGGGGCGTGGAGTGGCAGCCATGAATGATGAGCACATCTCAGACGACGGCCCATGCTTCGACCTGTTCGCTCCCTACGACGAACAGTATTGTTCGATTCGATACGCACCCTGAGTGTTTTTCTAGGGTGCATATCGAAAAACTTAAAATGTTACAGTTCTACCGGTTATTCAAATTATCTGTAAATCAGATCTGCCTGAGGATGAACCCACCTGACCACGAATGTCGTAAGCAAATCCAGTGAAGACCGTCACCAAAAGAAATCCAAGGGCAAGGAATAAAATCATCATTATAAGAGCCGGGTTGTTCACGCCGAAATAGTATCCGAGGAGACCTGGACCGAGTAACGCGCCTGGCCAGGTAATGAAACAGGCGGTAAAAAACCAGGGCCACAGATTTGCAAGGGTATGCCGGGTGGCAGGGGAGAGATGGGTAGTCCACCAATTCAACGGTGAATGGATCCTGGTTGCGACAATACCGGTAATCATCAGGAGGATGGGTGGGAAGATACCCCCACCTGCCAGCAGTAAGGCCAGGGAGATCAAGATCATGACCAGGCCGCCGTTCTTCCGCTGGACAAACAGGATCGCCCATACGAGCAGCGCCAGGGAGACCAGAATGGTCAGAATGCCGGCGACGAGCAGATTGGGCATGATGGTCATCGCCGGCTCCCCCGAAACAAAGCGGAAGAAAGGCGCATCGGGCCAGGACTGGATCATGATACTTGATGGCGCAGAACGGCCTTGAAGCGCTTCGCCGATGCCGTGTTCAACCCCGGCCAGGGCCATAAAGGCGCCGAAGGTTGAAGCGAATATTCTGGTTGCTTTATTCATCTTTAAATCTCATTTCATGATATAGCGGGTTGAAGCTGCGTTGCTAGCATGCTCGACCATCGGCGGATGGCGTCCCAATCGCGCAGGTCGCTGGGCGGCGTCTGTCTCATGGCTGGAATAAGATTCCAGGGGAAATGTAGCCTGGTCGGGTCAAATTTGCCGCCAACCACTTCAACCGCGATCGGCCTGAGCCAGGGGAACTTAGCCAGTTCCTGGCCAAGCTGTCTGCGTATTTCCTCCCACTGATCTTTATCAATTTCAATTGGTCCCCCAGCAAAAATCGCAATTGGCAAACTGTCAGTCAACTCTTTCTGATACTTCGACAGAAAACGCAGCGCATCCTTATGCAAGTGAAACAAATAGATCGGAGCCCCCAGCACAACCGCCTGGTATCCTGTCAATGTCCGCACATTCCGTGCGGCTTGCAAATCAACTGCGAGCCCCCGTTCGCGTATTGTCGCTGCAACGGTTTCAGCGATCTGCTCAGTTGAGCCATGCGTGGAAGCATAGGCTACCAAAACTTTATTTTCCATATGATTTTTCTCCTTTCAACGGATCCCTGTTTTCCATACCCGGCCACATGTGCCTCGGTATGGATCATCAAATTTTGATTGTGATTGCATCATAACGATAACCCTCCACTTTCATCATCTATCAAAGGTTAGATTCAGGGTTATATCTTTGACATTGGTTGGGAGTAGAATAATATGATAATGAGTCTCCCTGCCTCACCTCTTGTTCTCACTAAGCTCCGCTTGCCTGCCGGGCGACCTCGGATTATCTCCCGCGTCCACCTTCTTGATCTTCTCGCTCCCGAGTTCGGCGCAAGCCTGATCCTGGTATGTGCTCCGGCTGGATATGGCAAAACCACCTTACTTACAGAGTGGGCCCAGTCTCTCATGAAAAATGGAACTGCTGTTGCCTGGTATGCGCTGGACCAAAGCGATGATGACCCCATCCCCTTCATGTCTTATCTCGTCACCGCTTTTATCCAGGCCCTGGGTCCTATCCCCGACCTGGTCCAGATCGCCCAGCTCCTACGCTCCTCGCCCGAGATGGACTTACAACGCATCCTACCCATCATCATCAACGCGATTACTTTAAGCGGCAGGGATTGCGTGCTATTCCTCGATGACTACCACCTTATTAGCGCCCCGGCCATCCACAGCGCGATAGCCTATATCCTCGAGCGCCTGCCTGAGAACCTTCACATTGTGATCGGCAGTCGCTCGGACCCGCCTCTGCCCCTGGCCCGCCTGCGAGCGCGCCAGCAATTGGCCGAAATCCGCACCGGCAGCCTGCGTTTCAGACCAGACGAAGCAACACAATTTTTAAACGAGATCATGCAGCTCAGGTTATCGCCCGATCAAATCATCGCGCTGGAAGAACGGACCGAGGGCTGGGTTGCCGGGTTGCAGCTTGTTGCCCTTTCCCTGTCTGGACGCGCTGATAAAGAGCAGGTGATCGCATCTTTCTCCGGCAGCCACCGTTTTCTGGTTGACTACCTGATGGATGAGGTGGTCAATCGCCAACGACCAGAGGTGCAGTCGTTTCTTCTCTCGACCTCCATCCTTGAACGCTTATGCGCCCCTCTGTGCGATGCCTTGCCAGACGCTACTCCCCATAGCGAAGCGATTCTCAAGCTCTTAGAACAGGCCAATCTGTTTGTCGTGGCCCTCGATGACCAGGGAAATTGGTTTCGCTATCACCACCTCTTTCGCGATTTCCTACAAACCCGCCTCAATAAAACCCAGCCGGAGCGTATAAACAGGCTGCACCGGGCAGCCTGCGAGTGGCTGGCAGCTCATGCATACTTGCGCGAAGCAGCCTCGCATGCTTTTCAAACCCGCGATTGGGAGTATGCGGCGGCCTTTGTCGAACAGCACAGCTTCGACCTGATCATTCACAGTGACATCTCGACCATGTACGAATGGGGTGCGGCCTTTCCTGAAGGGGTGATGCAAACGCGTCCATTGCTCAGCCTCCAACAATGTCTTGCATTGGCTTATAGTTTTCGGCGGAAGAACCGGCTCAGGATCGAAACCCGCTTGCAGCAAGTCGATCAGTTGATCCTTACTATGGAAGACAAGCAACAAGTGGATGGCCTGGTCGACCTTGCTGCCGTCGTCCGTACCTTCCAGGCCTTTGCTCCAGACCTGGCTGCCGACCCACGGGAGCTGCTCTCCCTGGCTCAACACATGTTGAACAATTATTCCGAGGCTGATCCAGCCCGGTTTAGCGGGCTGCTTATGACCGGCTACGCTTATCTGGCGCTTCTCGATCCACAAGGAGCTGATCACGCCCTTGAAACCGCCAGGCAGATCGCCTTGCGCGAGAGGTTGTATTTTGGGATCGTGGAATCGACTTTCCACCTGGCTCGACTTGCCCACAGTCAAGGGCAATTGCGGAGAGCCGTAGAGATCAGCCGCCAGGGACAGGCAGACATTGCGACCATCTTGGTCCATCCCGAGCAAGAACTACCCGCCCTGGGTTGCCTGGAAGTCGCCCTTGGCTGTGTGTTACTTGAACAGGATTGCCTGGAAGAAGCAGAAGGATACCTTCGTCGTGGTCTGGACTTGATGGGCGGTGGAATGAACCCCTATTACCTGATGACGGCTTATGTGGCGTTGTTTCGCTTGTGCGAGATCCAGGATCGACAGCAGGAGGTTTTTAAGCCCCTCGATCACTTAGAGGCCGCCTGGCCTGATATTTCCTTTTGCACGCGCGGGCTGCGGGTTGGGTATCTCTTGCGTTCTGCCCCGAAAGATCAGAAATCGCTGGCAGAAGCCGCTGCCTGGTGCCAGGAAAACTCTTCCTCTCTCGAAGAAAATGTAAACTTACCCGGGCTGGGTCCTTTTGGGGCTGGCGAAGCCTACTACCTGGCTAATCTCACCTGGATACGCGCCCAGATTGCATTCGGCAAAGCGCAGACGGTTACGTCTTATCTTGTCCGGCAGCTCGATCTGGCCTCAGCCGCTGGGCTGGCGAATCGGGTCATCGAACTCTCGCTGCTGGAGGCGCAAGCCTGGTGGGCAGAAGGCGAAGATCAACTCGCATTGGCAGCCCTCGAGCGCGCTCTTGCCGTCGCACAGCCCGCAGGATACCTGCGCATCTTCGACCAGGGAGCAGACTTGACCCAGGCGCTGATCGAGGCAGCCCGGCGCGGCGTCTTCAAAGAGTACATCGAGCGTATATTAGCCTCTATAAGAAGGCCGAAGGCTTATAAGCTGGAACGAGGGGGCGCCGCTAAGACACCCTACGGTCAAAGCCTGAGCGAACGTGAGCTGGATGTGCTGCGCCTCATCGCCCAAGGGGCTACCAACCAGGAGGTCGCCGAGCAGCTCGTGATCACTGTCGGGACCGTGAAAAGCCACATCAACCATATCTTGGGGAAGCTGGATGCTCATAACCGGACCGAAGCCGTGGCTCATGCGCGGAGTCTGGGCCTGATCGAAAATCTAACCTGAAATCTAACTTTAGGTAGATGTCTTCGGACTGGCTTTCCGTTATGCTGGTTCTATGTTGGATTATGCCCGGCAACGTGCTTTAGAAGCACTGCAGATCCCTCGAAGTGTCGTTTTGGTGACCAGTGGGCCTGCCGGCATTCAAACAGGCCAGTTTCCCTGCGAGGCGATCGACCTCGCGCTATATCTTTTGGCGCCAAAAACCTCCGATCACCTTTTTAACCTGGAGCATG